>NZ_JAUQXO010000081.1:0-4559 GCF_030834625.1 Geobacter sp. | reverse complement strand
GTTGATTACCTGGTTGCTGAGGTTAGCAGTAAACACGATAATGTACGGCTCATCAGAATCAAATTCGTCGGTGTCAACCTTGCAGGTTAGCTTTGTGACTGTAAGGGTGAGAGGCTTAAATAATGCCGCGAGTTCCGGTGATATTACTGATGACATTTTATACCCTCCTTAGCCCCTCCTTAGCCCGTGTGAAGCAGATCAAGCCTCCCGCGGGCATCAAGATGGCCTAACGGCTCGGCGGGTGACCGGGTTCGCCGGCCCTCCCGTCTTGTTGGGAATTCAGTCACTCAATTCTGTCAATGTGTAGACCTGACACTCTTATCTTCTTGCTCAATTCTGTCAATGTGTAGACCTGACACTCTTATCTTCTTCTCTTATCTTCTTGCTCTTATCTTCTCCTCTTATCTTCTCCCTCTTATCTTCTCCTTGGGTTTTCCCTTCTCCATCACCTTGCCGTCGGGGCCGTTGTCGTTGACCCACTTCACCCCCAGGTGGGAGTAGAACTCGGGGCGGAAGCTGGAGGTGAAGAACCGGTCGCTGAAGAGCCGCCGGGATTAGGGACACTCCCTCTTTATGGGATTGGATAATGGGGAATGTCCCAAATTTCCCCAGTATGCCACTCTCTGAGCAAGCCCGCGTTGGTTATGCTAATCCTCGCCACGGTAAAGTGACTTAAGTTCAGTTATAGTCGTATTATTGTCTCTTCCACCAATTCGGCCTATTTTGAGTTCCATCTGTGCTGCTCGCAGCAAAACCAGCAGCATGAAGACAACCCATAGGGCGATCCACGTCCGGTAAACCCCTAAGACTAGATTCTTGTCAGTCAAATATATCGCGATAGCACTAAAAGAAGAGATTAGACCACTGTAAAGCAGGGATGCCTTGTACGACCAAGTCTCTCTGTAACCAGCCAAGAATTTTTCCCACACTATTTCCTCCGGACAGACTGGGCCATTCTGTAGACCCGCAAAGCATAGAATAAAAACACCAACCCGCTGCACTTTTATGTGTTCACCGATGATATAAATATCATGAACTAATGCAATCATAGGAACTACATACAAGAACATGCTGAAGATTGCGCCTGTCTGTGTGAAATTTCCTAAACCAAAAAAGGCGCTTGTCAAAGTCAATTTGCAGATCACGTGTTTATGACGATGCTCTTTATGGATTTCCTTCTCTCTGTAAAGATTCTGGAGGAAGGCTTCGCAACGACTCATTTTTTTCTCCTCCCGATGCCGGTTTGTCATGCAGCCCGGCTGAGATTGAACGGCGTTGCCGTCCCTTTAAACGCGCCTGAGCAACGTGGACCAGAGAGATCTCTTCTGGATGGCACGCCAGTTCTTGCACGTAAATTCGGCCCTTGTGTGCACCCAGCCGACGTCGTTCTCGTCTAGATAACACGCGGCACCTGCGTGACTCCCCACATAGAACCTCGGGTCATGGCAAACGCCCCAGACGCCCAGACTTGATGGATACCTAGACTCACGTAGACTCCAATTTGCGCAAGTCTGACAGGTTGCCATGGCACACCTCCTTCTCGAACGGTCCTCTTGCTTAAGTTTCGCTCTACTGGTTTAGTTAGCATCACGCTCGCCATAGCCGGCAGTGAAAAGTGGGGCGACGAAGGCGCAGGAAGAATAAGGTGTCAACTCAGTACTTCTGCTGAAAATTTTGTAGATATGTACCGTGTTGAGACCTGTACCGTGTTGAGACCTAGTACCGTGGAACATCTAAAACCAA
This sequence comes from Geobacter sp., assembly GCF_030834625.1. Lineage (NCBI taxonomy): Bacteria > Pseudomonadati > Thermodesulfobacteriota > Desulfuromonadia > Geobacterales > Geobacteraceae > Geobacter > Geobacter sp. The sequence continues at coordinate 2,816 of NZ_JAUQXO010000081.1, read as the reverse complement.
CCCCCCTCAGTCCCCCCTTGTCAGGGGGGAAGCCTTTAAGCCTCCCCTGACAAGGGGAGGTTTGGGAAACAATAAGCGTTACACGGCACTAGCCCCAAAGTCTCCTTTTGGGCACTAAAGTCTCCTTTTGCCAATATCCAGGTTCACACCGTTGTTGGGCCCTGTTTGTAAGGCGCTCTTGTTTTCTACCGTCTCGACCAGCGACGTTTACTTGATGCGAATACGAGAAGTCCGCTGACGAGCAGAATCGACGTTGCTGGCTCAGGCACTGGAGTGACCGGGGTGTCTCTGTTTACAACGACATTGTCCACCCAGGCTTCGATGGCACCCCCTGCGATCAGGGATGTTTCCATTGAGATGAATACTGCGTCCACATTAGCAATGACATCGGAGAACAGTGTCGTCCCAACGCTGGCGAGAACCCACGCCGATGGGTCACTGAAAGATGCTAATTTCGAATTCCAAGTGCCGAGAGTGCCCAAGGTGCTATCAGTTCCGTACCAAGTCCCATCAGTCCCGCGAATCAAGACAGAAGTCGATACGACCGTCGATGATCCGTGGTTTGGGATGAATTCATCCCATGCTATACCCGGGTAAATTGACAGGTCTCCCGCCAAGACGCTCGGCGCGCGAGCGAGTAAGCCACCCCCCATTGGCACGGTATCCGTGGCAAACATGGAACCGCCGGGATTGCCAAAGGCAGGGCCTACGACGAGCGCGCCAGCGAACGGGAGCTCTGGAGTCCAACCCTGAAGCGTACCGTCATTCCAGTCCCAGGCGAGCGTTGGTAAAGCCCATGCAGCATCCGGGAGGCCAGATAGACAGACCCATGCAGCCAGAAGTAGTAAAGATTTCCAGATTCTCTTATTCATTATTACCCTCCTTTGTTACTTCGTTGGCCCCGACGTCCGGCGTGTCCAGTGAGGGCACCGCGTCCGGACTACGCCGTTTGTTCGGCCCTGAATCCTGTGTAATCCGCAGGCTGTTGTAATCGTTGTGGTGGAAGCATCCTTGGCGAAACACAATTTATCCTACTTCACAGGTTCAGCAACAAATACTAGATGGTCGATCTCCGCCGACGCCTTTGCAGAGTCCACCACCTCAACGTTCGTCCTTCCTCCGAAAGACGAACCACCAATGGACGTCTTTACGTACACTGTTTCATTCTGGCGCAGTGCAATATCAATTTTAGATTCACCAGGATACATTACCGCAGGAACCGTGATGTGATGTGTGCCGGGTTCGACATCAACATAGAATACTGTGCCGCGACGTGATGCGCCCACCTTCCTGCCATCAAGAAGGATGTCTGGGCGCATCCCGGCACCAAAGAGGGTGTCTGGGCGATAGAAGATGATTCTTCCCAGTTCTTGCGATAGAATGGGCATACTGTTTCGCACCGTAGAGTACATTGGACCTGTAGTTGCGCAACCGGTGCAGAGTCCGGCGAGCAACACCACCATCACTATGCTTTTCATGACCTCTTTCCTTCCCTGTCGTTGATGCCATTCAGAACCGATGCACGCGACTGCATAGTCAATTTACAGTAAGTCTCCGTAATCTAATCGCCTTTGCCGAACCAGCCGTAACTACTGGTGTCGAGCCGTAACTACTGGTGTCGCGTCTAAACATTTGACGATGTCAAGAGTGTAGACGCGACACCTCAATCAGACATTTTATAAAGGTCCGCATTGCGTATCTCCTTTCGTATCGTACCGCCTCGTTTACGTGACGCACATCGTTGCCGAGATGCATCGAAAAGGAATAGGCTATTTATTTGCCCTCATACCGACCATGTAAAAGGAACTTGTCCCTCATTTCCCTATTGTTTGTGTGACCCCTTTGTTTGGCTTTCTATTCACAACGCAGCTTGGCCGCGCGCTGCTTGGTATAGGCAAATGTCAGGCTTGTCCAGGAGCCAGCGCTGCCCGACGACCACTCGTGCGCCATCACTACCGGACGATAGCCGGCAGCTTCAACTGCATAGAGTCCCGTTCCGCTGCTGATACCACCAGGCTTGCACAGCGCCTTGACCTTGAACCCCGCTGCCTTGAGGGCATCGGTCGGATCTAGACCACCATCGGCTTGCTTGTCCATGGAAAGGCGGGATTCGACCGACGACGCCGGCGAGCCCGCGAGGACGATGTTCCAGTGGCCGGCGCGATTGGCGCTATGCCGATGCGTGACCTTTCCTGCCACGGTGATGGTGACCACGCCGGTGCGAGCCATGGGCAATCCCTCCTTGGCGAGGGCTGCGTCAGCACGTTGGGGAGTGGCGGACTTCCACCGTACTGCCGGATGATTGCCCAAGTTCCAGCTTGGCGAAGCCGGTTTGGTGTCTAGCGGCACGAGTAGCGACTTGACCAACTCGCTAAACTCAGCCGCCGAGGCGTTGGGCTGGGCGAACGAGACTGCGGGTGCGCTACAGAGAGCAATGACAAAGCAGTGAGCGATGAGATTCCAAAGGGTTGCGCGCATATTTCCTCCTACGGATCGAGGGGCGATGGTGTTAACCATCCGGGTAAGGAGACGTAGTTGATTAGTTGAATAATAAACAAATGAACTACGTCCCCGACGGGGTTCCCAACGTGAAGAACTGGCACCGGATGCGTTTTGTCTTAGTCAGCCGTCAACCATCCAGTCAGGCCTTTCTTAGAACGAACTTCACTGTGTACTTGCCTCCGTCCCCCTTGAACTCTAATTCCTTCGACTTCTTGTTGGAGCGGGCTTCAGCCATCTCGGCAGCGGTAAATTGGAGTTCCTTTGCACTGCCGATTCGCTCGTCACCATCAAGAGACTGGGCTGCAAAGTCAATA
>NZ_JAUQXO010000080.1:0-64726 GCF_030834625.1 Geobacter sp. | reverse complement strand
CGATGCCGAGCACCTTGAAGCCTTCCCGTCCGAGACTGTCATGCAGGGCCTGAATCTTCTCCAATGCTGCTGCATCCAGCGGTTGCGCGCCTTGTGCTTCGCCCAGGGCATACTGTGTGGACAGTCTGAGGATATCTTCCGGCGAGCCCTTGACCACCAGCAGCCGCTTCTCACCATTGTCGAGCAGTACGGATACGCGCCGCCGCTCGAAGTCGAAAGGCACTTCGTCGATTTTGCGCCAGCCGCGGACATTAACCTCCCGGTGCTCAAGAATTGCGTCATCCAAGGGGCTTTTAAGGCCGGTCTCGAAATAGCTGTTGAAATAAGCCAGTTGGAGTACCTGCGCGCTGTTGTTGCCTTGCGCGTCCAGATGGCGCTCCAGGCGGATTTTGGCCTCGGTGAGGGTGCCGGTCTTGTCGGTGCAGATGACGGTGCAGCAGCCCAGAGTTTCCACCGACGACAGCTTCTTGATGAGGGCGTTGCGCCGCGCCATCCGCTGCACCCCCATGGCGAGGGAAAGTGTCACCGTTGGCACGAGACCCTCGGGAACGAAGGCGACGATCATCCCCATGGCGAAGATGAACCCTTCGGCCGTTTCCACGCCGGCCAGCGCCACGGCCAGGGTGAAGAAGAGGATCCCGATGCCGGCGGCCAGGGCAGTGACGACCCGGGTCACCCGCCCCAGCTCCACCTGGAGGGGACTCGGCGCCACCTCTAACCCCTGGGTGAGAGAAGCGATGGCGCCGAAAGCCGTTTCCATGCCGGTGGCGAAGGCAACCGCCCTGCCGGTGCCCGCTGAAACGGTGGTGCCGGCGAATACGAGGTTGGGCAGCTCCACCCTCCCCATTCCGCCGCCGGGGACCGGATCGCTCGTCTTGCGCACCGGATGGGATTCGCCGGTGAGAACCGACTGGTCGATCCGCAGCTCCGCCTCGGCGATGAGGCGGCCGTCGGCGCAGATGCGGTCACCTTCGGCCAGAAGCATCACATCGCCGGGCACCAGCTCCTCGGCCGGGAGGCGAAGCTCCTCGCCGTCCCGCACGACCCGGGCAAAGGAGGGGAGCAGCATTCGGAGCGCCTCGGTGGCCTTTTCGGCCCGGTATTCCTGCCAGAAGCTGAAGACGCCGTTGATGACGTTCACCAGCCAGATGGCCACGCCGAGCTGGGGCATCCGGGCGAGAAAACCAACGATGCCGCCGACCCAGAGGAGGATCGCCATCAGGTGGGTGAAGTTGGCCAGGAACCGGACGATGAGGGGCCGGCCGCGGACCGGGCGAATGGCATTGGGGCCGAACCGCTCCAAACGCTGTGCCGCCTCCGCCTGCCCCAGTCCAGCGTTGCCGGTCCCCAGTGCCGCACCGACTTCCGCGATGGTGAGGGTGTGGATGGCTGCGCGGAGCTTCCCGCTATCTTCACTGACCGTTGCGCCGTCCATGACAGGGTAATTGTATCCCATCTTTGCGCAATGGCACCTGGAGCACGGCAGATGGTCCGGTCCATGACCGCAGTTCTTGCCAAACCCTCTCCTTACCCCGTATAATACCTCGCTTTGCAAGGAGATTTCCGTGACCAGAACTGTTTCATTCCATGAATCGCTCCTCGACACTCATCTGGTGGTCGATGCCCGGACCCCCCTCGAATACGAGGAGGACCATATCCCCGGTGCCATCAACGTGCCGCTTCTCACCAACGAGGAGCGGGTGGAGATCGGCACCCTTTACAAGCAGACCGGCTCCCTGGAGGCCCGGCGCCGCGGACTCGAGCTGACCGCACACCGCTTCCCGGCCATGGTGGAGGAGATCGCGGCAGCCGCCGCGGGCCGCCCCATCCTCGTCTACTGCTGGCGCGGCGGGTTGAGGAGCAAGACCATCACCTCCATCCTGGACCTCACCGGCTTCGACGCCATTCAGCTCGTGGGGGGGTACAAGGCGTTCCGCCACGTGGTCACTACATACTTCGAGCCGTTCACTCCCCCTGCCCCCCTCGTGGTGCTCCACGGCATGACCGGCGTCGGCAAGACCACCTTCCTCCTCCAGCTTGCCGAAGCAGGGCACTCCGTTATCGACCTGGAAGGGCTCGCCTGCCACCGGGGGTCGGCCTTCGGCTCCCTGGGGCTCTGTCAGGATCTCTCCCAGAAGCGGTTTGAGACACTCCTCTGGGATGCCTTCCGGAAGCTGCCGGCCGACAGGGCGATCCTTCTTGAGGGAGAGAGCAAACGGATCGGCCGGATCAACCTGCCGGGGAACCTTTACGAGGTGATGCGGGAGAGCGTGAAGATCTGGTGCAATGCCTCAGTTGAGACGCGGGTGGAACGCCTCATAGGGGAATACGGATTGCCAGAATACCGGCAGGGAATGGCCGATGCCCTGGAGCGCATCCGCAAAAAGCTCGGGGGAGAGAAGCACGAGGAGATTTCGGGGTATCTGGAACGGTGGGAGATGGGTCCCTTCATGGAAGGGCTCATCCGGCACTACTACGACAAGCTCTACTACAAGACGCGGGAGTGGACCGAAGACGCGATCGTGTCGCTGGAGGACTTTGCCGCCGGACGCCATGAACTGGAGGAGTTCCTGGGCGCCCGGCAGTGGCGGTCAGAGGAGAAAACGGGAACGTAGCGAAAAACTGGAGCCGTGAGCATTGCCACCCTTCAATGGGGTGCCCCTCCTGCAAACATGAAATAGGCGGACAGCAGCCCCAAAACGAGCGACGCGGCCGATGCCAGGACGCACCCGCCGGCCAGGAACTTGTGGAAGAGGTTCTCGGCCCGCCGCTCCCGGTAACCGAGCAGGAACCCCAGGATGATCCCCCCCAGAACCCCGCCGGCGTGGCCCCAGTTGTTGATCCCCGGCACGATGATGCCGAAGAGGAAAAGCCCCACCACCCATCCCCACACCTCCTTGAAGACCGCCTGCCCGTAGACCCCGCCCCGGCTCTTGCCGTAATAGAGCAGTGACCCGATGAGGCCGCACAGCGCAGCCGAAGCGCCGATGGTGTAGCCGACCCCTGCCAGGTATGACACCACGTAGCCGGCAACCCCGCCAAGGGTGTAGATGGCGAGCATCCGCCAGGTCCCGTACTCCTGGGCCACCAGCGGCAGGAGCTGGCGCAGGGCCATCATGTTGAACAGGAGGTGGAGCGGCCCTCCGTGGAGGTAGTTGGCGGAGAGGAGCGTCCAGAAACGGCCGTAGCGGTCGATGGGGACGACGCCAGTGGAGCCGAGGGCAAAGAGGCTCCCCTGGCTTGGGGAAAGGGCGGTAAAGAGCCCCCCGTGGCCGGGAGCGCGATTGCTGATAAGCAGCGACACCACGTACATCACTACGTTCACCGTGATGATCAGGGAGACGAGCCGGTCGGCGCTCCCCACGCTCCGGGTGAAGGGGTTGTTCTTCAGCCACGAACCGGGGCGGGCAGTGCCGCACCAGGGGCAGGAAGGCTCGTCGCGGCTGATGAGTTTGCCGCAGTTGGGGCAGAGGATCGAGCGGCGCTCGGGAGTTGACATGGATTGACCTCGCGTTCAGGAATGACCGGTGACCCGCATGGGGCATGACAAGGTTGCGCGGTATCACCGTATCCTACCGCGGAGCCCCTCCCGGTGCAAGGAACCTCTCGGGAGACGAAGATTTCCCTTGGAGTTTCAGGCATCTGAAAATCCATGCCGGGTTGACACCTACCATCGGGCGACTATAGTTAAAGTGCTTACATAACATCCGCGGCATTAAACCATTTCCCGCAGAGGAGGAGATTGACATGCTCTACTTCGTGAAAGAAAAAACCATCCACACCTTTCCCGTGTCGAAAAGGTGCAATGTGAAGCGCGAGAAGGAGCAACTGCGAGACACCATCCCCCACGACGTTGAGAAGTGCCCTTACTGCATGCACTGCTGGCCCGGCGAGGACAAGTAGCGCTTCTCTGTCACGGGAGAGAGTCATGAACCTTGAAATCCACTCCATCAAAATCGACATTCCCGACGGATGCAACATCATCCTCGGCCAGACTCACTTCATCAAGACCGCCGAGGACCTCTACGAGATCGTCGCCACCACCGTCCCCCAGGCAAAATTCGGCATCGCCTTCACCGAGGCGTCGGGTCCGTGCCTCATCCGCACCGAGGGGAACGACGACGAACTGACGGGGGTCTGTGTGCGGAACCTCCAGGCCATCGGCGCGGGCCATGTTTTCTGCATCCTGCTGCGCGACGCCTACCCCATCAACATCCTGAACCAGATCAAGAACTGCCCCGAGGTGTGCACCATCTACTGCGCAACCGCCAACCCCCTCCAGGTAATCGTCGCTTCCACGACCCAGGGATGGGGGGTCCTCGGCGTCATCGACGGCTTCCCCCCCAAGGGAGTGGAGTCGGACGACGACCGGCAGCAAAGACGCGACTTCCTGCGCACCATCGGCTACAAGCGCTGAGGATTTTTATCCAACAAATTCAAATGCTCCGTAACGCAATAGGGACATCTCGCTGCATCAGCGGATGTCCCTATTTTTGCCCTACCCCCGATACTCTGCCCCCACAAACGCTTCCGTAAAGGCCATGAGATCCGGGTAGAACCGGCTGAAATCCCCCCGCAATCCGTCGTAGCAACGAAGGAGCTCCTCGGCTCCGTCGGCCAGGGGGTTCTGTCTCCCGATCCGTGCCGCCATCCGGCTGAGTACCCGCCCTATCCCTTCAGGATCGGCATAGGAGGGAATCCACTCGCCGAAGATGGCGGGGACGACCCGCACAAGTCGTTCGGGAAGGAGAACGGCGCGACTCCGCACCACGGCCTCGGCCCGGGCGATGAACTCCGCCAAGGGTTCGGCGGCGTAGTGGTCCCAGTGGGCGGCAAGAAAGTGGTCGTAGAAGAGGTCCACCAGCACCCCGCGATAGAGGCCGAAGCGGGGTTCGATCCTGTGCCGGCTGGCCTGGAAGGCGGGATGCCGGCCGGCAAAGGAGTCGATCCGGCGGTGAAGCTCCAGGCCGAGGGTGACGCGGGGGGGGAAACGCCCTTCAAGCCGCCCCTTGACGAAGTCCCCCATCATGTTGCCGGTGAGGATGTCGGGATCGTTGCCCGACAGGTGCAGGTGAGCGAGAAAGTTCATGGTAGTGGTGTACCGCTGACCTCCTGACTATGCAAATGAAAAAGGCGACCCATAAGGATCGCCCCTTTCGCAATGCCGGTCGGAAGCCGGCGCCGTTTATCCCTGCGACGCCGTCAGCGCCTGATCGATGTCGGCAATGATGTCCGCCACTTCCTCTATACCAATGGAAAGGCGAATGTAGTCCTGAGTGACGCCGCTCGCCAACTGCTCTTCTTCGGAGAGTTGCTGGTGGGTGGTCGAAGCGGGATGAATCACCAGTGACTTGGCGTCGCCGATGTTGGCCAGGTGTGACAGCAGCTTCACGCTGTCGATGAACCTTTTGCCCGCCTCGAGCCCCCCTTTGATGCCGAAGCCGATGATGGCCCCTTCACCCTTCGGCAGGTACTTCCTGGCATTCCCGTGGTCTTTGTGGCTCGCAAGCCCCGGGTGGTTCACCCAGGTGACAAGGGGATGCTTCTCAAGCCACTGGGCAACGGTCCGGGCATTGTCCACATGCCGGGCCATCCGCACCGGGAGGGTCTCCAGCCCCTGGAGGAAGAGGAAGGAGTTGAAGGGAGAAAGGCAGGCCCCCATGTCGCGCAGGAGCGTGACCCGCATCTTGAGGATGTAGGAGAGGTTGCCGAGGGCATCCCAGTAGCGGAGGCCATGGTAGGAGGGGTCAGGCTCGGTGAACTCGGGGAACCGGCCGTTGTTCCAGGGGAAGGCTCCGCCGTCCACTACCGCTCCGCCAATGCTCGTGCCGTGGCCGCCGATGAACTTGGTGAGGGAGTAGACAACGATGTCGGCGCCGTGCTCCAGGGGTTTGAAGAGGTATGGCGTGGTCACGGTATTATCGATCACGAAGGGTATACCGGCATCGTGGGCGATACCCCCGATCGCCTCGAAATCATCCACATTGTTCTTGGGATTCCCCACTGACTCGGAGTAGACAAGGCGGGTCTTGTCGTCGATGGCCCTGCGGACGTTCTCCGGGTCGGAGGTGTCGACGAACTTCACGGTAATCCCCAGTTTGGGGAGGGTGTAGTGAAAGAGGTTGTAGGTGCCGCCATAGAGATAGTTTGTAGAGACGATATTCTGACCGGCCTGTGCGATGTTAAGGACCGCATAGGTGATGGCCGCCTGGCCCGAGGCAAGGGCGAGGGCCCCGACGCCCCCGTCCAGCTCGGCCAGCCTCTTTTCCAGCACGTCGCTGGTGGGGTTCATGATCCGGGTATAGATGTTGCCGAATTCCTTGAGCCCGAAGAGGTTGGCCGCATGGTCGGAGCTCTTGAAGGAGTAGGAGGAGGTCTGGTAGATGGGAACCGCCCGCGAGAGGGTCGTGGGATCGGGTTCCTGGCCGGCGTGGAGTGCGAGGGTATCAAAGCCTTTTTTCGTGTCGGACATGGGAATCTCTTTTCCTGGTGGTCAGTCGGTATAACCCACCACCAAAGTTAAGTACATTGAGCCACACTGTAGGCAATACCTACCGGCCGTGTCAAGTACATTCACAGGGTCAACCGCCCATTCTCTCTTACTTTCTACCGTAGAGGGTCGTCAATTCCAGAAGCCTTTCTGCATGCTTCTCCGTCGCCCCTCCCGCCCCGAATCGCCACGACCAGTTGCCGCCGGGTGTACCGGGAAGGTTCATCCGGGCAGAGCCGTCGAGGCCGAGAATATCCTGCAAGGGAAAGATCGCCAGATCAGCAACGGAAGCGAGGCCAAGACGGATCAGCTCCCAGTGGATCTCCCTGCCGGAAGTTCCCGAGTAGGCAAGGACCCCCTTGCGGTGTTGCGGCGTCAGGGAGTCGAACCAGCCAACCGTGGTATCGTTGTCGTGGGTACCCGTGTAGGCCACGCAGTCGGGGGTGTAGTTGTGGGGCAGATAGGGGTTCCCCGGCCCGGAATCGAAGGCGAACTGGAGGATTTTCATGCCGGGAAAGCGGTAGCGGTCCCTGAGTTCCTCTACCTCGGGGGTAATCACCCCTAAGTCCTCGGCGATGATGGGGAGTTGCCCCAGGGCGCCGAAGACGGCGTCGAAAAGGGGAGCGCCCGGCCCCTTGACCCACGTGCCATTGATGGCGGTCTTCTCCCTGGCCGGTACCTCCCAGCAGGCCTCAAAGCCCCGGAAATGGTCGACCCGCACCATGTCACAGAGCGCGAAGCAGCTGCGGAACCGCTCGATCCACCACTGGTACCCCTCGGCAGCCATGGCCTCCCAGTTGTAGATGGGGTTACCCCACCGCTGGCCGGTCTTGCTGAAGTAGTCAGGGGGGACGCCGGCAACGACCGTCGGTTTGTCTCTCTCGTCAAGTTTGAAAAGGTGGGGGGCGACCCAGACGTCGGCCGAATCAAAGGCAACGAAGATCGGGATGTCGCCGACGATGCCGATCCCCTTGCCGTTGGCATACTCCCTTATGCGGTGCCACTGGCGGAAAAACTGCCACTGGGCATACTTCTGCTCACCTATTGCCACACCGAGCCGGGTCGAATACTTCTCGAGGGCTGCCGGCTCCCGTCGGGCGATCTCCTTTGGCCAGGCGTTCCAGCTCTTCCCTCCGAAATGGTCCTTGAGGGCCATGAAGAGGGCGTAGTCATGGAGCCAGGGGGTGGTGTCGCAGAAATGCCAGTACTCCTCTTTCCGCTCGCGGTCGCCATGGACGTAGAAACGGGCGGCGGCAGCCTTCAGAAGTGGAATCTTGTAGTTTTCCACCAGGGGAAAATCGACGCGATCCTCCGGAAAAACGGGTACTGGCGCACTGCCATCCAGGTCACCCTCGTCGACGAGGGCGGTCAGGTCGATGAGGAGCGGATTACCCCCGAAGGCGGAGTAGCACGAGTAGGGGGAATTGCCGTAGGCAGCCGGGCCGAGGGGGAGAATCTGCCAGATGCTCTGGCCGGCGGCTTCCAGGAAGTCGATGAAGTGCCGGCACTCCCTGCCAAGGGAACCGATTCCCCCTGGACCCGGGAGGGAGGTGGGGTGGAGGAGGATGCCGCTTTTTCTTCGGTGACGCATCGATGCCTCGCTTTCAGTTAAAACCGTTGCCAACGGGGCGGCCGATTGTATACAGTAAACCCCGAAATGTCTGGCAGGCCGTCACGACAGCCTGCTTCAGTTTCTGTTGCAGAAGAAATTCCTGCCAAGGAGCATCCGCACCATGGAAACCATCAAGACTGCCCTTTTTGAAACCCTCATGGAGAGCGCCGTCCCCGACGGCGACGACGGCTACCTTTTCACCCTGGAGGGGAAGACTTACCGGATCAAGGACACCCTGGAAATCTCGAAAATTGCCCAGGATCACGGTTATATCATTATCTACTGACCGTTATCCAGACCGAGCAGCTGGTCGATCCGTTTCCCGTCAAGGGTTTCCTCGTCGATGAGTGCCTCCGCGAGAACATCGAGCTTGTCCCGGTTGCCGGCAATGATCTCCTCGGCCTTGACCTCCGCCTGCCTGATGACGGCGGAAATCTCCTGGTCGATGAGCCATGCCATCTGCTCGGAAAAGGTCTTTTCCTCCGCCAGTTTCCGGCCGAGAAACGGGTGTTCCTCGCCTCGATGGAAGGTCATGGCGCCAATCTTGTCGCTCATCCCCCACACGCAGACCATCTTCTCCGCAAGTTCGTTCACCATCTTGAGATCGTTCTGCGCGCCCGTGGAGAGGTCGCCGAAAACTGTCCGCTCGGCCACCCGCCCCCCAAGGGCTACGGAAAGCCGGTTCACGAGGTACGTTTTCGAGTAGTGGTAGCGGTCGTCCTCCGGGAGCTGCTGCGTCACCCCAAGGGCCTGCCCCCGCGGGATGATCGTCACTTTGTGAACCGGATCGGTGCCGGGGAGCAGTTTTGCCACCAGCGTGTGACCCGCCTCGTGGTAGGCGGTGATCCGCTTCTCCTGCTCGGTGATGTACATCTTCCGCTCGCCACCCATGAGAACCTTGTCCTTGGCCTGCTCCAGGTGGTACATGGTCACCGTGGATGAATTCTGCCGCGCCGCCAGGATGGCCGCCTCATTCACCAGGTTCTCCAGGTCAGCGCCGGTCATCCCCGGTGTCCCCCGGGCGATCACCGCCAGCACGACGTCCTTGTCGAGGGGAATCTTGCGGGTATGGACCTGCAGGATCTTCTCCCGGTCGCGCCAGTCGGGACGATCCACCACCACGTGCCGGTCGAAGCGGCCAGGGCGAAGCAACGCCGCATCAAGAACATCGGGACGGTTAGTGGCCGCCATGACGATCACCTCGTCATGGGGATCAAAGCCATCCATCTCGGAGAGGAGCTGGTTCAGGGTCTGCTCCCGCTCGTCGTGTCCACCGCCGAGTCCTGCGCCGCGGCTTCTCCCCACGGCGTCAAGCTCGTCAATAAAGATGATGCTCGGTGCCGACTTCTTGGCCGTGGCAAAGAGGTCGCGCACCCTCCCCGCTCCGACGCCGACAAACATCTCGATGAACTGGGATGCGGAGATACTGAGAAACGTCACGCCTGCCTCGCCGGCAACGGCCCTGGCAAGGAGCGTCTTCCCCGTTCCGGGAGGACCGACCAGAAGAACCCCCTTCGGCACCTTTCCACCGATCTGTTGAAACTTCTTTGGGTCCTGCAGGTAGTCGACGATCTCCTTCAGCTCCAGCTTGGCGTTCTCCATGCCGGCCACATCATCAAAGGTCACCTTGCTCTTTTCGCCCGGGGTGTACATCTGAGCCCCCGACTTGGAGAACCCCCCCATCATCGCTCCGGGGTTCTGCCCTCGCATCCCCCGCATGACAAGCCACCAGACGCCGATGATGAGAATCCAGGGGAGCAGGTACAAAAGCCCGCTCACCAGGGGGGACGTCTCCGTCGTAACCGCGGTAACATCCACCTTCCTGGCCTGCAAATCAGCCATGAGGCTCGCGTCCTCAATGGCCGGCTTGATGGTGGTGAATCGGGCGGCCTCCCGGGTAACAGGCTTCCCGGAAGAGGAATCAGTCACCGTCACCTTTTTTCTGAACTCCCCGCTGATCGAATTCCCTTTGATGGATATCTTCGTGATATTGTCGGCAGCCAACTCATCCTTGAAACGGCTGTACGAGACCGGGGCACCGCTGTCAACGGACTGTCGGGCGAAAAAAGCATACATGAAGTTGAACGCGATGATCAGGGCAAATATCCATATCATCGGCTTCCAGACCGATTGGCCCATGGGTGGCTCCTTCATGCCGGCCCCCCGCGTGAGCGGCTGTTCCGGCAGAAAATGACATAGCAGTCAGTAAAGTGGTAACACACGCGACTTGTTTTGCAAGGGTATCAGGGTTCCTCGGCCGCCACAGTGAAGCGCCCGAGTCCAAAGGGTGCCCCCTTCCCCACATTGAAGAGTTCGCCGAGAAGAAGAAAAGGGATGAATTCCTCAGGCATACTGGTCAATATCGCCTCACCCGCCAATCCGGCAAGCTTCCCCCCCCCTTGACTGCCTCCCCACTCGACCCAGCGGATCGTGCATTTCGACACGCGAACCGCTTCGCTGAGAGAGGTCAGCCACCTGTAATCAGCCGGAATGCCGTCGTCGCAGTAGTACGAAGCGAGGGATGAGGCACGCCGGATGAGGGTGCGAATAAAGGGAGAAAAAGAGAAGTGGCGCATGGTTCTCCCTTCCTGCATAAGCTTGAGCGGAGTGACAAGACGCAGTCTCATTGCTGGCGCATTGTCCAGCAGGCGCGCATCTCGGAGTCCCTCTGCGGTGAGGAGGTTGAGTGAGTCAGCATTCTCCCGCGGACTTCCTTCGGAATAAATTAGAGTCGGTTCGTCATGGTAGCCCAGGGACTCGACCCGTTCCACCACAGCAGAAAGCTCATTTTTCTTCGTATGTTTGTCAAAAAGGAGCCTGACGGCATCCACAAATTCCCTCACGCACCGGGTTGCCATTCCAACAAGGGTCAGGCGGACTTCAAAGTAAAGGCCCGCGTTTGGTGGATCGGGAAAAACCGGAAAGGAGAACGCGAAGGGAAGGGGGGGTTTCTGGTGCCTCTTCACCGCTGCCGGATCCGGGCTCAGTACTTGGGCGAATACGATCCGGCAGGGGCACTCCTCCGCCCGAGCGCACCGACCACACTCTCCACCCAAACAATCCACCGCCTGCTGAAAGACACCCTGGAAACCATCGCGGACGCGGAAAAGCAGATACGGATCAGGCACGTGATCAGCAAGGCGAATTGTTACCCGCAAGACTGCAAATGTCATATCTGTCCTAAGCTAAAAAAATAGGGCGGATCGTAAAATCCGCCCTATTCCACCGTCACTGTGTACGACTATCGTCCATGATATCGGCTGTTCCTTAGAAGAGCGACTTCAGGTATTCCCTGTTCAGCTTGGCAATGAACTTGACATTGATCCCCTTCGGGCAGGCAGCCTGGCACTCGTAGTGGTTGGTGCAGTTGCCAAAACCACACTCCTGTAAGGTTTCCGTCATCTCCTTGACGCGGCGTGCCGCCTCGGCCTGGCCTTGGGGCAGAACCGCAAGCTGAGACACCTTGGCAGAGGTGAAGAGCATGGCCGAACCATTAGGGCAGCCTGCCACGCAGGCCCCGCAACCGATGCACTCGGCGGCGTCCATGGCATACTCGGCTTCGGGCTTGGGAACCAGAATGGCGTTACCGTCGGCAATTCCACCAGTGTGGGCCGACGTGTAGCCGCCAGCCTGGATGATTGTGTCAAGGGCAATACGATCAACGACCAGATCCTTGATAACCGGGAATGCCCGGGCGCGCCACGGCTCAATGTAGATGGTGTCGCCATCCTTGAACATCCGCATATGGAGCTGGCAGACCGTAGTACGGTCCTGTCCGCCGTGGGCCATGCCGTTGATGACCTGCGAGCACATACCGCAGATGCCTTCGCGGCAGTCATGATCAAAGGCGATAGGATCCTTGCCTGCCTTGATGAGATCCTCGTTCACTTCGTCGAGCATCTCAAGGAAAGACTGGTCGGGACTCACATCCTTCGCATCGTAGACCTCGAACTTCCCTGGATCTTTTGGGCCCTTCTGGCGCCAAACATGGAGAGTAAGATTCATGGTTTTATCGTGGCTCATTATTTGTAGCTCCTTATCGCCAGATGGACGTTCTCAAACTTCAGCGGCTCGATGTGCAGTTCAGGCTCTGCATTGGCCCCTTTGAACTCCCATGCGGCGGCATGGCAGAAGTTTTCGTCATCACGCTTAGCTTCACCGTCGGGCATCTGGTGCTCGACCCGGAAGTGACCACCGCAGGACTCATTGCGGTAGAGGGCATCGCGAGTCAAGAGTTCCGCAAACTCAAGAAAGTCGGCTACACGGCCAGCGTTCTCCAGATCCTGGTTAAACTGGGCACCCGAACCGCTGACCTTGACGTTCTTCCAAAACTCTTCGCGGAGCACGGGGATCTTCTTGAGGGCTTCCTTGCAGCTCTGATCGCTGCGAGCCATGCCGACGTTCTCCCACATGATCTTGCCCAGCTCGCGATGGAACTCACTAACCGTCTTCTTCCCGTTGATCGAGATGAGCTTCTTCATATTGTTGTTCACATCATCGACCGACTTCTTGCACTCGGGGTTGTCGGCCTTAACCTTGCCCGGCGCCGTTTTTGCCAGGTAATTGGCGATGGTGTAGGGGATGACGAAGTAGCCGTCGGCAAGACCCTGCATGAGAGCACTGGCGCCAAGTCGGTTCGCGCCGTGAACCGAGAAGTTTGCCTCGCCGAGGACGAAGAGTCCCGGGACGTTGCTCTCGCAGTTGTAATCGACCCAGAGACCACCCATGGAGTAGTGGGGAGCCGGGTAGATACGCATCGGCACCTTGTAGCCATTCTCGTCGGTTATCTTCTCGTACATCTCGAAGAGGTTGCCGTACCGCTCGCGGATCGTGTCTTCCCCAAGACGCTTGATTGAGTCCGCGAAATCGAGGTAGACACCACGCCCGCCAGGACCCACGCCACGATCGTCGTCGCACTGCTCCTTGGCGGCGCGGGAAGCGATGTCACGGGGAGCCAGGTTACCAAAGCTCGGGTACTTCCGCTCAAGGTAATAGTCACGCTCTTCCTCTGGTATCTCGTTCGGACCGCGCTTTTCGCCCTTTTTCTTGGGAGCCCAGCAGCGGCCATCGTTCCGCAGAGATTCAGACATCAGGGTAAGTTTTGACTGCTTGTCGCCGTGCTGCGGGATGCAGGTCGGGTGAATTTGAGTGTAGCAGGGGTTGGCAAAAAAGGCGCCTTTCCGGTGGGCCTTCCAGGCGGCGGTGACGCTGCACCCCATGGCGTTGGTGGAGAGGTAGAAGACGTTCACGTAGCCGCCGGTGCAGAGAACTACCGCGTCACCAACGTGACTGCGAATCTCACCGGTCACCATGTCACGGACTGTGATCCCCTTTGCCTCACCGTCGACAACGATCAGGTCGAGCATCTCGGTGCGGGGGAACATCTTGACGGTGCCGGCCTTGATCTGGCGGGCAAGGGCCGAGTAGGCGCCGAGCAGAAGCTGCTGTCCCGTTTGCCCCCGGGCGTAGAACGTACGGGAAACCTGGGCACCACCGAAGGAGCGGTTGTCCAGGTAGCCGGCGTAGTCACGGGCAAAGGGAACGCCTTGGGCCACGCACTGGTCGATGATGTTGTTGGAAACCTGGGCAAGACGCCAGACGTCGGCCTCGCGGGCACGGAAGTCGCCCCCCTTGATGGTGTCGTAGAAGAGACGGTAGATGCTGTCACCGTCGTTCGGGTAGTTTTTGGCGGCGTTGATCCCACCCTGGGCAGCGATGGAGTGGGCGCGGCGGGGGCTGTCCTGGTAGCAGAAAGCCTCGACATTGTAACCGAGCTCGCCGAGTGACGCGGCAGCGGCGCCGCCGGCAAGGCCGGTGCCCACGACAAGGATCTTGTATTTACGCTTGTTGGAGGGGTTAACCAGCTTCATGTCGAAGCGGTGCTTGTCCCATGTTTTTTCAATTGGTCCAGTCGGACATTTTCCGTCGAGTATCACTTGAACCCCCTAACCTTTCAGAATGCCGGTAACGATGACGAAGGGAATGGACGCATAGCCGAGGAGAAGAACAACCGCGGCGACCATGCCAATCTTGCTAAAAACCGGAAGAGTCTTTTCATTATTCCAGCCCATCGTCTGGAAGAAGCTCTGGATGCCGTGGGAGAGGTGAAGAAACAGCACCACCATCGCAGCAATGTAGATGAATGTAATGATGCCGTAGGAGAAGCTGTTGGTCACCATACCAAAGACATCAATGCGCCCCAGCGCGTCGACACCGATCTTTATATCGGGAGTGGCGCGGATGGTGAAGTGGAGAAGGTGGTAAATGATGAAGGCCAGAAGAAGAAGCCCGGTATAGAGCATGCTCGTGCTCGCCAGGGTGGCCTTCTTGAGATTCTTGACCGCATAGGTCTCGGCGTTGGCAGCACGGTTCTCAAGGCTCAACTGGATGCCGAAGAGAATGTGGATGCTCGCCACACAGACCATAACAAGACGGAAGGCCCAGACCAGGGGAGGAAGTGCGTGGAGGTGCTCGGCATATGCGTTGATGCCGCCGGGAATGAAGATGGATGAGTTGCCAAGCATATGGACGATAACAAACAGCACCATAAACTGGCCGGTGATCGCCATAAGGACTTTTCTTCCCACAGTACTCGTGAACAGTTGCATAATGGTATCCCTTTGCGCGTATTCGTTGTTCTGGAAATTGATACTCATGCCGACGATCCAATCTTCCTCGCATCTATCCAGCCTGCGAAGGAAGGCTCAGTCGGCCTTACGGAGAAAACCTTTGAACCGGTTGCGGAGGCGCCCGCCATTCCTTACAATTGTCCATAGTTCCCTCCTCTACAAGGATTTTGTTCAACCTACTATCGAGAACCAAAAGAACAATATTAATTAATTTTAACTTTTTACTGTATACTGTATACTAAACGCCGTTTTAAGAAAAAGCAATAAAAAAGTGGTTCTGGAAAGGGTGCGAATCCTTATCCCGCCTGAACTTGAGGACGGATCACACCAGGCGAGAGGTGGGCTTCGCATGAAACCTTGCATGCAATGCCAAAAAGAGGCTGTTTCCGTTTATAATGCTACTATGAAGCAGGTTCTTCCCTGCAGCCTCAGGTGCGCTTCGAATGCGATCCGCGCTCGACAGCAAGGTTGCTTTTTCATGCCTGTTCTGCTAACAATGCTGTCCAACCATGCGGAAAAAAACAGGAAGTAGCTGAATAAATACTAATCTTAGGGCGTTGTAATCCAAATCTCCCGAAAAGGCAACATGAAATTTAAGCTCAATAAAAAGGACAAGAATACCGCAGCCCGGCGGGGTACCCTGGTAACCCCCCACGGAATCATCGAAACTCCAATATTTATGCCTGTGGGCACCCATGCCGCCATGAAGGCGATGACTCCTGTGCAGGTCAGGGAAACCGGCGCCCAGATCATCCTCTCCAACACTTACCACCTGCATCTTCGCCCTGGTGAAGAATTGATTGCGAAGGCCGGAGGGCTTCACAGCTTCATGGCCTGGGACGGTCCGATCCTCACCGACTCCGGCGGTTTCCAGGTCTTCTCCCTCCCCAACAAACGAATCACCGAGGAAGGGGCCTACTTCAAGCATGAAGTCACCGGCGAGGAGGTATTCCTCGACCCGGCCCGGGCAATTGCCATCCAGGAGGCGCTGGGTGCCGACATCATCATGGCCTTTGACGAGTGCATTCCCTACCCCTGCGACCGCCAGTACGCTGCGAAGTCAACCCGCAAAACACTGCGCTGGGCCGAGCAGTGCAAACAAGCACAGACGCGGAAAGATCAGGCACTTTTCGGCATCGTCCAGGGAAGTGTCTTTGAGGACCTTCGTGCCATGTGCGCCAAGGAACTTGTGCAGATGGATTTCCCCGGTTATGCCATCGGCGGCGTCTCCGTCGGCGAGGGGCTGGACCTGCTGAAGAAGGTTGTGGAGTACACGGCCCCCTATCTGCCGGAAAACAAACCCCGCTACCTCATGGGCGTGGGGCTCCCCGAGGATATCCTTGAAAGCGTCGAGCGTGGAATGGATATGTTCGACTGCGTCATTCCAACCCGCTACGCCCGCAGCGCCACCCTCTTCACCAACCGGGGGAAGATCCGCCTCACCAACCGCAAGTACCGGCGCGACTTCTATCCCATCGAACCCAACTGCAACTGCTACGCCTGCCGGAACTTCACGCGGGCCTACATTCACCATCTCTTCAACGCCAACGAGGTCCTCTCGGCAATCCTCGCCAGCATTCACAATGTCCACTTCTATCTTGCCATGATGGCGGAAATCCGCGTAGCCATTGAAGAGGGACGTTTTGCCGAGTATAAGCGGAGCTTTCTGGATGCATACCTGAAGGGAGCATAGGGGAAAATCGGACATTTTTGCAATTCACGGGGCATCCAGGCGGATGCCCCGTTACGTTTCATGAACGGGAGAGTCACCATGGGAAACGAGGGGGCAGGATTCGAGCAGATTATGGAGATCATGCGCCGGCTGAGGAGGCCTGGTGGATGCCCATGGGATGCCGAGCAGACCCATGAATCGCTCAAGCGGTATCTGCTGGAGGAGGCGTACGAGGTAATCGAAGCCATCGACGCCGGTTCACCGAAAATGCTCCGGGAGGAACTGGGCGATCTCCTGCTCCAGCCGGCCTTTCACGCGGTAATCGCCGAAGAGCGGGGGGACTTCTCCATGGAGGAGGTGCTTGAGACGCTGGCTGACAAGCTGGTGAGCCGTCACCCCCACGTTTTTGGCGACCAGGTCATCAAGACCAGCCACGAGCAACTGGAAAACTGGGAGCGTCTCAAGCAGAAGGAGAAAAAGGAGGAACGAAAGTCGGCCCTCTCGGGAGTCCCCCCCCACCTGCCAGCCCTCATGAAGGCCCACAAGGTGACGGAGAAAGCTGCGCGGGTCGGCTTTGACTGGTCCCACGTGGACGAGGTCTTCGCCAAGGTCATGGAGGAACTTCACGAGTTCGAGGAAACCATGCTCGCCGGCGACCAGGAACGGATGGAGGCGGAACTGGGGGACCTCCTTTTCGCCATCGTGAACCTGGGGCGATTTCTCTCCATCGACCCTGAGGAGGCGCTCCGCAAGACCATCACGCGATTCACGGGGCGCTTCGGACACATCGAAGAGACTCTCCATGGCCGGGGAGTCTCCCTGAAAGATGCCTCTCTGGATGAAATGGAAGCCCTATGGGAAGAGGCCAAACGTCGAGAACGCGGGGGGGATTGAACAGGTTGTTACCGGCCTTTGTTACGTCTTTTCAACATCGTAACCGATTTTCCACAATAATTGTGGATAACCTGTGAACAACAGTGTTGACAAAAATACAAAGGGATACAGTATCGCAAGGTTTTCACTTTCTGCCCATTTTTTAACCAAACTATAACATATTGATTTTATTAATGTTTATTCTTTGCAACCATAATTCGCTACGTTAGCAAGCCCTTATTACACCACAGCGCGCCTATGGCCCTTCGGCGGATATTTCCCTGTGCATAAACGCATGGAATCTCACCTTATCGGTGCCTGCCGGGGAAAGGATCCTCAATAGCCAGAAAGAATCACCGCCCCAACCTCCTCCGGACCTGACTCACCACCTCGCGGGCCTCCTCGCACCGAAGCATGTGGGCAATGATCATGAAGATCACCACACCGACGCCAATCGACCCCAGAAGCACGCCAGCCTTGACAATCTTCCCCCCTGCCGCCGCCCAGTCGGTGAGCCCCATCCCCCACCGGACGGCGAGGGCCATGGGGATGGCGGCCAGGAAGGCCTTGAAGCCGGAAACGACGATCCTCCTCCCGCCGAAGGGGCCGATCTTCCGTCGGAGAAACCAAAGGAGAAGCCCCATATTCCCCAGGGCGGAGAGGGACGAGGCAAGGGCAAGCCCCCCGTGCTTCAGGGGACCCATGAGGAGAAGACTGAAGACCACGTTGAGAACAAAGGCGACAAAGGCGATGGCAACCGGCGTCTTAGTGTCCTTCAGGGCATAGAAGGCGGGGACCAGCACCCGTACCAGAGCCACAAGGGATAACCCCAGGGAGTAGTAGAAAAGGGCCTCGGCCGAACTGACCGCCTTGGCATAGTCGAATTCCCCCCCCATAAAGAGGAGGCTGAAGATGGGGGTCGCACAGACCATGAGGCCGGCGGTGGCCGGGATGGTGACGAAGAGGGTGAGCCGCAGGCCGAAGGCGAGGGAATCCTTGAGCTGGTCCATCTCTCCCGCGGCCGCCTGGCGGCTCATGGAGGGGAGGACCGCCTGGGCCACGGAGACGGTGAAGATCCCCTGGGGAAACTCGAAGAGGCGCTGGCCGTAGTAGAGGTAGGAAACGCTCCCCTGGGGGAGGAGCGAAGCGAGGATGTTGCCGACCGTGATGTTCAGGTAGTAGACGCCGACGCCGAAGACCGACGGCCCCATGAGAAGAGCGATCTTGCGCACGGCCGGGTGTCCCGGGTCGAAACGGAAGCGGATCGGGAACCCCTTGCGCCAGAGGGTCGGGAGCTGCAGGGCCAGCTGGAGAAAGCCCCCGATGATCACACCGACCGCCAGGGCCGTGATGGGGACCTGGAAGCGGTCGTGGAGAAACCACGCGCAGAGGATCATGGAGATATTGAGGAAGACAGTGGAGATGGCCGGGGTGAAAAAGTGCCGGATGGTATTGAGAATCCCCATGCAGAGCGCCACAAGGCTCACAAAAAAGATATAGGGAAACATGAGCCGGTTCAGGAACACGGTCAGCTCGAACTTGGCGGGTTCAACCTTGAAGCCGGGGAACATGAGGGAGACGATGGCCGGCGAGAGAATGATCCCTGCCAGCGTCACCGCCGCCATGACGATGGTGAGGAGGGTAAAGCAGGCGTTGGCAAGCTCCCGCGCCTCCCTTTCCCCTTTCTGGGTGAGCCATTCGGAAAAAGTGGGAACGAAGGCGGAGGTGAGAGCTCCTTCGGCGAAAAAACGTCGGAGCATGTTCGGTATCTGGAAGGCGGCAAAGAAGGCATCGGTGGCAAGGCCGGCACCGAAGAGGCGCGAAACCGCCATGTCGCGCACCATTCCCAGAATACGCGAAATGATCGTGGCAAGGCCCAGCACTCCGGCGGCCCGGGCGATCTGCTTTTTTTCGGACATTGGATCCCCTGAGTATGGCAGTTGAGGGGAGGTTATTATCACAAACAGAGCCGCGGAGTCACGGTTTTTGCGCTGGAGTGGATGGTAGATCCGGCTACGACAGCGTGAAATGAAAGGTGGCCCCCTTGCCCGGCTCACCCTCGGCCCAGACCATCCCCCCGTGTCGCTCGACGATCCGTTTCACGGTGGCAAGACCGATGCCGGTTCCTTCAAACTCGTTGAATGAGACGAGGCGTTCGAAGGGGCCGAAGAGCTTGCCCACATAGGCCATATCGAAGCCAACGCCGTTGTCCTTGACGAAAAATACTGTCTTTCCGTCACGCTCGGTGCTCCCCACATCGATCCGCGAAACCGGTTCCCGTGCCGAGAATTTCCAGGCGTTGGCGAGAAGATTGACCATGACAATCCGCAGGAGGTTCTCGTCGGCATTCGCCACCAGCCCCCCCTGAATGTTGAATTCCGCCCGGCGGTCAGGCTGGGTGTGACGGCAATCGGCGGCAATTTCTTGAGCCATGGCCGTGAGGTCTACGGTGCGGCGGCGCATCTCTGACCGGGTCACCTTGGTGAGGTGGAGGAGATCGTCCACCAGCTGTCCCATCCGGACACTGGCAGCGGAGAGCCGTCCCAGGTAGTCCTTACCCTCTTCGTCGAGGGTATCGCCATAGCGTTCAAGGATGATTCTGCTGAAGCCGTTCATCCCCCGGAGCGGGGTTCGTAGATCGTGGGCAACGGAGTAGCAGAATGCCTCCAACTCACTGTTGGCCGCCTGGAGCTCGGCGGTCCGCTCGGCAACCCGCTGCTCCAGCTGCCGGTTAAGCTGAAGAGAAGCCTCCTCGGCATCCCGCCTCAGGGTGTTCTCCTGGCGAAGGGCCTCATTGGCCCCATGGAGTTCGGCGGTGCGCTCTGCCACGAGCTGCTCCTGGGAATTCTTCAGCCCTTCCAGGGCATTCCACTGACGTCCAAGCTTGCGCGAGTAACCGGCAATCATAAACGAAACAAGGATGAAGGCCCCTCCGTGGCCAGCGATGGTCATGGTCCTCTGACCGGCGAGGGTATCGAAAACCGGTTCCGCAGGGATGGTGACACTGATGCCGCCCCTAACATCCCCTTCCCGAAAGCCCTGCTTGCCATGGCAAAGGAGACATTCCTTCTCTGTCATGACGGGAACCATATACCGAAAGACCCTCCCGCCCCCTGCCTCGTTCATCTCGAACCGGGCCTTGGCTGTACGCTCGAAGGCTCGAAGCTGTTCACGTTCCCACTCATCGGGCTGGTTCTGGGTATTGAGGGGGCGCAGGCTGGTTATGTGAACAAAGAGGTGCTTCTGGTATTTTCCAATGGCCTCCACCTGCTGCCCCACATGGGCAGGATTTATCTTGGTCATGGCAAGCCCCTGTACCGTCACCGACTCCGGCATCATGATGCCGGAGTAGCGGTCCGGCGCCACCGATGCGCTGACCTCCGTCGGCACGAAGAGACCACCGTGGATGGTGTTGCGCAGACGCTCAACCTTCACGAGGGAAACGATCCCGCCGACCTGAAGGTGGGCAATATTCATGGCCTGATCATCGAGGAGCGCAAGATTCCAGAAAAGGGAACAGACGACTATCACGAACCAGACCACCAGCGGAACAACAAACGTGGATACGCGAAGCGGGTTCATGTTACTTCTCCTGCACGGCGGCGACAGAGAACGGGGGATAACTCTCGGTTAGCACCTTGTCGAGAATGGCCCCCAGGGCACCGGGGGACTCGGCGGGGAGCCGGCAGGAGCCGGCGGCGCAGACGTGAGCCGTCACCAAGCTCCCCTTGGCCGGCTCACCCTTCAGAACAAGCCCCGGAATGAATCTCTGCCCGACCTCCCCCAGCATACCACGGACCTCGTCACGACTTCCCCCGACAATGGTCACCTCCACCTCCGGCCCCCGGAGAAGGTCGAGGGCCATGAGGGTCTGGAGATGGGCGGCAGGCTGGCGCTCGGCTCCGGCCATGAAGGCACGGAGGATTTCTTCTCCCGCCTCCACGAAGCTCCCCTCGCCGAAAATCCTGCCGAGGCGGATAAGCACGGCTGCAGCCAGGGCATTTCCCGACGGCATCACACCGTCAAAGGCCTCCCGACTTCGGATGAGGACCATCTCGGCATCGTTTCCCGTATCGTAGAGTCCCATCCCCTCGCCGGAGAAAAGCCTCAGCATTTCATGGGCCAGGAAGATGGCCTCTTCCCCATGGCGTGGATCCAGGGTCGCTTCGTGGAGGGCCAATATGCCATGGATAAGTGCAGCATAGTCTTCGAGAAAGGCCGGCACCTCCCCATCCCTCCGGTGGATGCTCCTGAGGAGTCTCCCGTCGGCCCGCCGCAAATCTCCGAAGATGCGCTCACGAGCAGCCTCTGCCGCATCCAGGAAACGCTCCCCGCCCCCCGCCTGAAAGACTCGGGCAAGGGCAGTGATCATGAGGCCGTTCCAGGCGGTCACGATCTTTTCGTCCCGGAACGGGCGCACCCTTTGCTCCCGATCCGCCAGAAGGAGCAATCGCCATCGCTCCACGTCCGCCTTGAGACTCTCGATTGTCATCCCTTCGTGTCGGGCAAACTCATCGAGGGAAAGGGGGAGGTTGAGAATGCTCGCACCGTCGAAATTCCCTCCTTCGGTCACGTCGAAAAGGCGGCAGAAACGCTCCCCGTCGGCACCACCAAGGATCGATCGCACCTGGCCGGGGGTCCAGAGGTAATAGCGCCCCTCCTCCCCCTCGGTGTCCGCATCGAGGGCCGAATAGAAGCCCCCATCCGGCGCCGCCAGCTCACGGAGGACGAAATCGCAGAGCTCCACCGCCATCTCCCGAAAGGACTCACGACCCGTGGCCTGAAACGCCTCTACTGCTGCCGTGGCCACCAGGGCCTGATCGTAGAGCATCTTCTCGAAGTGGGGAACGAGCCACCGGCTGTCGACGCTGTAGCGGTGAAGGCCGAAGCCGAGCTGGTCGAAGATACCGCCGCGGCGCATGGCCTCCAGGGTTGCCACGGCCATGGCGGTCGCCTCGGAATCGCCGAAGCGCCGGCCGTAGCGGAGGAGAAACGAGAGGTTGAGGGGCATGGGGAATTTGGGGGCCTGGCCGAAACCGGCGTGGACCGGATCGAACATGGTGCCAAGCTGGCGCCGGGCACCATGGAGCGGCTCGTCGCCGGCGATCTCTCCCGGCTTCGCAACGGACAGGTTCCTGAGGCTGTCGAGGATGGCCGTACAGTTTTGGCGCACCAGTTCCCGGCGCGTCTTCCAGACCTCAACGATGCGGCCGAGGATTTCCACAAGCCCCGGCATCCCTCCCCGTGAATGCTTGGGGATGTACGTGGCAACAAAGAATGGCTCCCGGTCGGGAGTCATGCAGACGGTGAGGGGCCAGCCGCCGCTGCCGTTCATAAGCTGGGCCACCCGCATGTAGGTGTCGTCGATGTCGGGACGCTCCTCCCGGTCTACCTTGATCGCCACGAAGTCACGGTTCAGCGCCGCAGCCACCTCACGGTCCTCGAACGACTCGTGGGCCATCACGTGACACCAGTGGCAGGTGGCATAGCCGATGGAGAGAAAGACCGGCCTGTCCTCGGCCCTGGCCCGGGCAAAGGCCTCGTCACCCCATTCGTACCACTCCACGGGATTGTCGGCATGCTGGAGAAGATAGGGACTTGCAGCGAAGATGAGCCGGTTGAACCCGGCCCCGCCATCGGGGGGGAGGGTGCTGCGGTCCGCCGCGAATATCCGCTCCAGCCTGGCCTGTTCATCGTGACGAGCGTCCTTGCCCATCGCATCCTCCCAAGTAATCATCCGTCACATTGTCAACAGTTTACCAGATAATCCGCTCATCAGCCTTTGCCGAATCCGGCTGAATTGCTACACTACAGAAAAAATCCGGGAGATACCATGAAAGCAATTCCCTTGATTATCACCCTCGTTGCAGCCGGTGGCGCGTTGGCCGCCGCGACGGCGGTCGGCCGGTTCAGCACCGGCGACCTGTCGGGGTGGGAGGAACAGACCTTCAAGGGAAAAAAGAAGACTGCCTACACGCTGGTGCGGGATGGGGAACGGACCGTGCTGAGGGCAGAGAGCCACGGTTCAGCGTCGGGACTGGTCAACAAAGTGGGCTTTGACCCACGGCAGCAGCCACTGCTCCGCTGGTCGTGGAAGGTGAACGGGATAGTGAAAAAGGGGGATGAGCGGACAAAGGAGGGTGACGACTACCCGGCCCGGGTATACGTGGTCTTTCCCCGCACCTTTTTCTGGCAGACCCGGGCCATCAGCTACATCTGGGCCAACCGGCTCCCGAAGGGGGCCACCGTTCCCAACGTATACGCTCCGAAGAACGTCAGGATGATAGCGGTGGAAAGCGGCGTCGCCAACGCGGGAAAGTGGATCAATGAAGAGCGGAACGTCTACGATGATTACCACACACTCTTCGGTGAAGAGCCCCCCCGGGCGGAAGCAGTCGCGCTCATGACCGACACCGACAACACCGGCGAAGAAGCAATCGCCTGGTATGGTGACATAACACTCTCGGCAAAATAACGAAAGGCGGGGTGATTGCCCCGCCTTTCCCATTCAGTCTTGCCGCGTTGCCCTAGCCGAGCATCTTCGCCAGCCGCGACTTCTCCTTCTCCAGACGTCCCTTCCCTTCCTCGAATGCCTTGAGAAGGTCCTTTTTCACGTCCTGGGAGATCTCCTTGCCCCGCGCGAGGATATCCTGGGTCTTGTCGTTCAGGTTCTCCACCACGTCGGTAACCTTGTCGCTGAAGTCCTCAACCATCTCCTCGGCCTCGCTGCGCGCACGATTCACGTACTTCTTCACATCGCGGCGGGTCTTCTTCCCCGACTGGGGTGCGAAGAGCAGTGCCGCGCCCGCGCCGAGAATACCGCCGGCGATAAGCATCAACGCGCCGACCACCACTGTGTTGTTCTTTTCTTCGGACATGGATCATCCCTCCTTCCGGGTAATTATCTCTTCATGACAATAATACCGCACTTTAGTGATTCGTCGAGCCCACTTCCGCCCTGAGACCCTCAAGCACCGCCTGCACCTCGGCTACGGTTTCCTTGGCCTGGGGAGACTTCTCGTATTTGAGATAGAGCTCCAGGTACCTGATGGCGTCCTTAACCCGCTCGTTGTCCATGTAGAGGCTCCCGAGGGTCAGGTACGACATGCTGAAGGTGGGATCGAGCCGCACGGCCTCCAGGCACTCCCGCTCGGCCTCCTCGTGCTCGCCCAGGTCGTAGTAGAGTTCGCCCAGGTTGAAGTGGGCCGCGGCGTCGTCCGGGTCCAGCTCGACCCCCTTTTTGAAGGCAGCGACGGCTTTCTCGTGCTCGTCGAGGCCGTACCAGGCGTCGCCAAGGCCGTTGTAGGCAAAGACATTGGACGGATCGATCTCAAGGGCCTTCTCGAACGCCTTGATCGCTTCCTGGGTCCGCTCCAGACTCGTGTATACGAGGCCGATGTTCACATGGGCATCGGAGTTGTCGGGGGAGAGCTCCACCACCCGCTGATAGCCTGCCAGGGCCTCCTTGTACTGTCCCAGCTCGAACTGGATGTCACCCACGGCGGTGAGGGCATCGATATCATCGGGAACGAGCCTGAGCCCCTTTTCGTATTCCTTCAGCGCATCCTGGAGTTTCCCCTCCTCTGCCAGGGCCTCTCCCAGATAGAAGTACCCCTCGGCGTTGTCGGGGGCGCTCTCCACGCACTGCCTGAACTGCGCGGCGGCACCCGTATAATCACCCGCCTCCGCGAGGCTGATTCCCTTTGCCAGAAGCTCGTCGAACGTATCCGCCATGGTCCCTCCCCTGTTACCTTTTTTTTCGACACTATACCAGAGGAATCCATGGTATGCCACCGCTACGGTTGCCGAAGGGGCGAATTCCCTTCACTCCGGCCTTTCCATTGAACGGTTCATGGCTTATAATTAATTCACTTTATCGCGAGGGGCACTGTAAATGGCCGAAGAACAGCTGGAGACGACCGGTCTGCGAACACTGGAGGATATCAGCACCCTCATCCTCAAATCCCACGACCTCAACGATACCCTCGACAACATCGTCCATCTGATTGCGAAACGGATCGGCACCGATGTCTGCTCCATCTACCTGCTGGAGGATGACGGTACAACCCTGCGCCTCGCGGCCACCAAGGGTCTGTCGAAAAGCTCCGTCGGCAAAATCACCATGAAGATCTCGGAGGGTCTCGCTGGCCTCGTCATCGAGACAAACGGCATGGTCACCGCCGACAACGCGCCGCTGCATCCCCGCTACAAGTATTTCCCCGAAACCCGCGAGGAACGGTTCAATTCTTTCCTCGGCATCCCCCTCATGGTAAGAGAGACCCCCATGGGGGTCATCGTCATCCAGACCAGGGAATCGCGCACCTTCCGGCAGGAGGAGGTGAGCACCCTCACCACCATCGCCTACCAGATCTCGAGCATCGTCATCAATGCCAAGCTTCTGGATTCCATCCGTCTGAAGGAAGCGGAGCGGGAGCGGCTCGAAAAGGAACTGGAAAAGTTCAAGGCCATCGGGGCACCGGCGGGTGGGGAACCCTCCCCGGACCAGTCCAAACGGGAGAAACGTTCGTTCCTGCTTATGGGAATACCGGTTTCCGGAGGCTTTT
This sequence comes from Geobacter sp., assembly GCF_030834625.1. NCBI lineage: Bacteria > Pseudomonadati > Thermodesulfobacteriota > Desulfuromonadia > Geobacterales > Geobacteraceae > Geobacter > Geobacter sp. Next base: position 38,886 of record NZ_JAUQXO010000080.1, on the reverse strand, counting down.
CCCGCGGCAGGGCCGCCATCATCGACCGCCAGACCGAGCACGACGGGATCGGGGTGGCAATGGTGAGGCCCCGCCCCGAAGAGCGAAACCGGTTCAACACTGCCCTCGAAAAGGCAAAGATAGAGACCATCTGCATGGAAAAGCGTGTGGCCGAGCTCCTTTCCAAGGAGGATGCCGCCATTTTCCACACCCACCTGATGATCCTCGAAGACCGTGGGTTCATCGCCAAGATTTTCGATCTGATTGAGGAGGACTACGGCGCAGTCCGTGCCGTGAACGAGGTCGTCGCCCACTATGTGAACGCCTTTTCCCGGATGGAAGACCCCTATCTCAGGGAACGCTCGGCCGACATGGAGGACATCCGGCGGAGGATCATCGCCTGCCTCGACGGTTCGGGCCATGCGCGGCTCAAGCTGCGGGAGAAGCGGATCCTCGTGGCCCACGAGATCCTCCCCTCGGACATGGCGACCCTCGATCACGAAAAGCTCCTGGGGATCGTCACCGAAAAGGGGGACCTGAACTCCCACGCCGCCATCATGGCCAAATCCCTCGGCATACCGGCAGTCGTCGGAGTGGAGGGAATCCTCCAGAAACTGGGGCTGCGTGACGAGGTAATCGTCGACGGCAATTCGGGTCGCATCTACATCAACCCGAGCGTCAAAATAAAGGGTGAATACGAGCGGCTTGAAATCGACTTCGGAGTAAAACGGCGGGAGCTTGAGGAACTGCGGGATCTGCCGGCGGTGACCCGCGACGGGGTGGAAGTGGCGCTCAAGGCCAATATCGGCCTGGTGAGCGACATCCGGGTGGCCCTTGCCAACGGTGCCGAGGGGGTGGGGCTCTACCGGACCGAGTTCCCCTACATGACCCGCACCGCGTTCCCGACCCGGAGCGAGCTCTTCGGGCTCTACCGGAAGGTGCTCGAAGGATTCGCCCCCCATCCGGTAACCATCCGCACCCTCGACATCGGAGGTGACAAGACGCTCCCCTATTTCCCCATGGCCAAAGAGGACAACCCCTTCATGGGATGGCGCTCCATCCGGGTGTCGCTGGAGCGGGAAGACATCTTCCGGGTACAGCTGGCGGGAATCCTCCTGGCCTCGCCCCACGGCAAGGCCCGGATCATGTTCCCCATGGTGTCGAGTATCGCCGAGATCTGGCAGATCAAAAAGATCCTCGGCGAGGTTCGGGAGGAGCTCCAACGGGAGGGGCAACCCTTCGACCCCGACATCAGCTTCGGGATCATGGTGGAGTTGCCGGCGGCGGTGCAGACCGCCCACATCCTCGTCAACGAGGTGGATTACTTCAGCATCGGCACCAACGACCTGATCCAGTACACCATGGCGGCCGACCGGAATAACCCGAAGGTGCGCCGATACTACGACTCCTGCCAACCGGCGGTCCTCCACTCCATCAAGCGGGTGGTGGATGTGGCCGTGGCGGCCGGCAAGCCGGTATCCGTCTGCGGCGAGATGGCCGCCGACCCGGTCATGGCCGTACTCCTCATGGGGATGGGAATCCGCGAACTGAGCCTGTCGGCCCCCTCAATACCCGTGGTGAAGCAGGCCATCCGCTCCGTGGATGCCCGCACCGCGCGGGAGATGGCGGAACGGGTGCTTTCCCTGGTCAGCGCCGGTGCCGTGCGGACCTACCTGGCAGAGGCCCAGAGCACACTGGGGCTCTGACATTTCCTCACTGTTCCCTCCCCTGCCCCCTCCCCGAGACGGGAAGAACCCAGCAATCACGCCTTACGTCGCCCGCAAGGCATCCACGATGTTCATCCGCGCCGCCCTGAACGCCGGCAGAAGCCCCCCCACAAACCCCATGACGAGGGAGAAGAGAAGCGACTTCCCGATGATGCCGAGAGTGAGGGAGAAGGTGAACGCCAGCTCCGAGAAGGTCTGCCAGTTCATGGTGGAGATGGTGACGAGCTGCATGAACGAGGCGAAGAAGAGCCCCACTACTCCGCCCAAAAGCCCCAGGAAGAGGGACTCCAGGATGAAGGCGGCGAGGATGCTCCCCCGCTGGAAGCCCAGGGCCCGCAGGGTACCGATCTCGGTCACCCGGTTGGCCACGGCGGCGTACATGGTGATCATGGCCCCAATGACCGCCCCGAGGGAGAAGATGATAGTGAGGGTCACCCCGAGAATCCGGAGGAACTTGGCCATGGCCTCCGACTGGTCGGCGTAGAAGGTAATTTCCCGCTTCGCCTCCAGGGTGAGGCGCGGATCGGATTCGAGCCGCTCCTTCACCCTCGCGAACTCCGAAGGGTCCCGCAGCTTGAAGATCATGGAGGAGTAGACCGGCCGGCGGAAGGCCTGCATGAGCTGGTCCGCGTCGCCCCATATCTCCGAGGAAAAGCCGGTGCTCCCAGCATCGAATATCCCCACCACGGTCCAGTCCCGCATGCCGAAGCGAAGCGTCTCGCCGATGCCGCCCCCCTGGAACCGCTTGGCGATGCTGGCCCCGGCCATTATCTCGGCGGAGCCGGGGCGCGGCATCCGCCCCTCCACGACCCGCACCTGGGGGCGCATGAGGAGGGAGTTCGCCCCTACCCCCCGGATGATGACGTTGGAGGGCTTGCCGCTCCCCCGCTTGGGGAGACTGATGAGGACCACGATCTCCTTGGCCGCGAGGCGCTCTCCCCCTGCAATCGCCACCTCCGGCTGGGTCTCCACCACGGCGGCCTGGGAGCGGTCGATGCCGCTTTGCACCTCGGTCTGAGCCGATTTCCTGATAACCACTACGTTGTCGTAGGAGCCGGTGTCCACCAGGGTCTTCCGCAGCCCCTCGGCCAGCATCAGCGTCGCCGCGAAGACGAAGACCACCAGGGCCATACCCGATGCGGTGAGAACCGTGGTCAGGCGCCGGGTCCAGAGATTGCGGAAGCTGTAGGAATACGGAATGCCCATCTATCCGATCCTTCTCAACCCATCGGCAATTCGTATCGTCGCCCCCCGCCAGGTGGGGAAAATCCCCGCCACGACCCCCACCACGAGGGCGGCGGCCAGGTCCATCATGATGGTTTCGGGTGTGATGGAGAAGACCGGGAAGAACTGGGAGAGCTCCGTCTCGATCCAGTGGGCCGCCGGAAAAGTGCAGGCCACCCCTGCCACCCCGCCGACGAGGGCTATGACGATGGACTCGCCGAAGACCACCCCCGCGATGTGGAACGCTCCGAAGCCGAGGGTCTTCATGGTGGCATACTCGGCGATCCGCTCCCGGGCGGTCATGGCCATGGTGTTGGCTGCCACCACCATGATGATGACGATCACCACGTAGGAGACGATCTGGATCGCGATCAGGATCGCCTCAGTCATGGAGACAAAGCTCATCTGGAAGGCCTTCTCGGTCTCGGTCAGGGTCTCGGCCAGGGAGTTCCTGAAGATGGCATCCACCGCCAGGGAGACCTCCGCCGCCAGCTCGGGCTTGGTGAGGGAGATGATGTAGTACCCCACCTGATCGGCCCGGCGGCCGACGGTCTTCTTGACGGATTCGTTCAGGTAGTCCCAGTGGAAGAGGAGTTGCGTTTCGTCGGTGTTCTTCTCGGCCCCCCGGTAGATTCCCCGGATCACGAACTCCCACTGGCCGGAGAAGATGGTCCCCCGCAGCGACACCTGGTCTCCCACCTTCCAGCCGAAGCGCTCGGCGGTCTTTCTCCCCACGATGCACCCCTTGCGGTCAAGGACAAAGGCCTTCACCTGATCAGGGTCGATGAGGTACTCGGGGTACATGGCCAGATAGCTCTGGGGCTCAACGGCAAAGTTGGGGAAAAAGTTCTTTTCCTCCTTGTAGATGCCGCCGAACCAGTTTCCCCAGGAGACGTCCTTCACCCCCGGAACCTGGCGGATGCGGTCCTTGTAGGAGATGGGGAGGGGAAAGACGAGGGAGATGGAATTGCGGGTAATGAGGCGGGAAGAGGAGGACGCCTCCACCCCCGCGTACCAGAGGTCAACGAGGGTCCGCAGGAGGCCGAAGGCCACGATGGCGATGGCCACCCCCACGATGGTGAGGATGGTCCGGAGCTTGTGGCGGAAGGCGTTGCGTATGAGGAGCTTGAGGATGAACACGCTCTACCCCGCTCCGTCGGACAGCTCCCCCTTCTCCAGGTGGAGGAGACGGTGGGCCTGCTCGGCGGCCCGGGGGTCGTGGGTGACCATGATGATGGTCTTGCCGAAACCCTGAACGAGCCGCTCCATGAGGGCGAGGATCTCCCCGGCCGATACCTTGTCCAGGTCGCCGGTGGGCTCGTCGGCCACGAGAATGTCAGGGTCGGTTACCATGGCCCGGGCGATGGCGACCCGCTGCTGCTGCCCCCCCGAAAGCTGGGAGGGGTAGTGGTCCATCCGGTCAGAGAGCCCCACGAGCCCCAGCACCGTCTCCACGTGCTCCCGTCGCTGCCGGCGCGTAAGCCCCGTCAGGAGCAGGGGGAGCTCCACATTCTCGAAGGCGGTGAGCACCGGGATCAGGTTGTAGAACTGGAAGATGAAACCCACGCTGGCGGCCCGCCAGGCGGCCAGCTCCGCCTCGGGGAGGGTGGAGATCTCCACCCCGCCGATGGTGATGGTGCCGCCGTCGGCCTTGTCGATGCCGGCGATGAGGTTCAGGAGCGTGCTCTTCCCCGACCCCGACGGCCCCATGAGGGCCAGAAACTCTCCCTGCGCGATGTCAAAGGAGATGTCCTGGAGCACCGGCACGGTCTGGGCTCCCCTCCGGTACGACTTGGAGAGGTTTCGCACGGCGACGATGGGGGGGGTGGTTTCTGCCATCTACTTCTCCGCCGTCTTGATCTTCGCCCCGTCCTTGAGCTTGTCGAGGGGCTTGAGGGCGATCTTGTCGCCCGGCTTGACACCGGCGGTTATCTCCAGCATCTCGCCGATCCTGGCCCCAACGGTGACGGGCGCTTCCGCCACCCGGCTCCCCTTCACGAGAAAGACCACCTTGCGCCCCCCCCGCTCCACCACCGCCGCAGGGTTCACCGCCGTTTTCGGCTTCTCCTCGCCCGGCGCCACGGGACGCTGCAGAAAGGCCACCTTGGCGCTCATCTCCGGCAGTATCCGCGGATCGAGCTTCTCGAAGCGGACCTTCACGAGCACCGTCGCCTTGGAGCGGTCGGCCGTGGGTACCACCATGTGGACCCTGCCCCGGAAGCGCGCTTCAGGGAGAGCGTCCAGCTGGATCTCGCAGGGCTGCCCCACCGTGACCTTCTCCAGGTTCGATTCGGAAACATCGGCCTCCACCTGGAGGGAACCGAGGTCGGCGATGGAGACCACGGCAGCCTTGGCGTTGGCGGCGGCGCCGATGGGGGTGACGATGTCGCCGATATCGGCGTTCTTGGTGAGAACCACGGCATCGAAGGGGGCGCGGATAAAGGAGTACTCCAGGTTCACCGCGGCACCCCTGAGGGCCGCCTCCGAGGCGTCAATGGAGGAATCGGCCCCGGCCACCGCTGCACGCGCCCGACGGTAACGAGCCTCGGCGGCATCATACTCGGCCTTGGCGACGATCCCCTCCTTCAGGAGCAGTTTCTGCCGCTCGAAGGCAAGGGTTGCATCGGTGAGTTCGGCCTTGGCCTCCTCGAGCCTCGCCCGGGAGGTTTTCAGGGTGGCGGCGGCCTGGTCACGTGCTGCTGCGGTATCCAGGTTTTCCAGGCGGGCCAGGACTTCTCCCCGCTTCACGCGACTCCCCTCCTCCACCCCCAGCCACTCCAACCGGCCGGTCACCTTGGCGGCAACCGCGGCCTTGCGCTGGGCCACCACATAGCCGCTGGCGTTCAGGAGCGTGTAGGCCTGGGAAGGGTAAACCTGGGTAATGGTTCCCGTTTCCACCGTAACCGCCGGCGAAAGGACACCGCTCGCAAAGAGGACCATGAGCACGACCACCGCCACGGTCGCCGCAATCCAGTAGCGTGGCCTGCGCCGGACGCCGGAACGGGCAGTGGCACCCTTGTCGATCTTGAGTTTATCCAGGTCTTCGTTCGCCATGGGGGTCTCCGGGGGAAGATTGATGTCGTTGCAGGTGGCACGGCGGTGCAGTGAGAGCATAGCATTAGCGGACAGTGGTGTGAAGGGGGAAGAAGAGACAAATCGAGTAGGGAAAGGCGGACTGATCAGGCCCGGTCAAGCATCTCACAGTAGATATGATAGTTCGCAACCGGCATGGTGGGACTCCTCCTTTTACAAGGTTTTGGAATGTGGGACTTCATCTTCAAGTGACTCATCCCGGGTCAGCGGTGCCGCCATTTTGACCTTCTTTAAGTAGTTACACAGGTTGCGCCTTCCAGATTTTCTCACAATACTCCCGGATTGCCCGGTCGGAAGAAAACTTGCCCATTCGGGCGACATTCAAAATCGACATCTCGGCCCACTTCTTTCTGTTTTGATATGCCGCACTCACCCGATCCTGGCACTCGATATAGGACTGGTAGTCAGCCAGCACCAGGTACGCATCGTGGTTAAGCAGATTGTCCACGAGGGGACGAAACAGGTCCCGATCGCCGTTGGAATAGACTCCTTCGGCGATTTGATCTATGGCTTCCCGGAGATGCGGATTCTCTTCGTACCAGCTTCGAGGTTGATAGCCGCAGGACTTGATGTCAGCTGCCTCAGCGGCATTGAGTCCGAAGAGGAAGAAGTTCTCCTCGCCGACTTCCTCACGTATCTCGATGTTGGCGCCGTCGAGCGTGCCGATGGTAAGGGCGCCGTTGAGGGAGAGCTTCATGTTGCCGGTGCCTGAGGCCTCTTTCCCGGCCACGGATATCTGCTCGGAGAGATCGGCCGCCGGGTAGATCAACTGACCGTTGGTCACGTTGAAATCAGGAAAGAAGACCACCTTCAGGCGTCCGGCCACATCGGTGTCGTTATTGACCACCTCGGCCACGGAGTTGATAAGCTTGATGATCAGTTTCGCCATGTAGTAACCGGGCGCTGCCTTCCCGCCGAAGATGAATGTCCGGGGAGTGATTTTGGCCCGCGGGTCATGCTTGATCCGATTGTAGAGGGTTATGATGTGGAGCACGTTCAGGTGTTGGCGCTTGTATTCGTGAATCCGCTTCACCTGAACGTCGAACAGGCTCGCGGGATCCACGTCGATACCGGTTCGCTCCCGGATGATTCTTGCCAGGGCCTCCTTGTTGGCCTGCTTGACCTCCAGCCATTTCCGCTGGAAGGCAGGGCTCGTGGCAAGAGATTGGAGCCCGCTCAGTTCCGTCTCCAGATTGCTCAGCCACCCGTCGCCCAGCTTGGAAGAGATCAGCTCCGTCAGCCCCGGATTGCTGAGCGCGACCCATCGGCGGGGGGTGACGCCGTTGGTCACGTTGTGAAATTTCTCCGGGAACAGTTCGTGAAAGTCATACAGCACGGTCTTTTTCAGAAGCTCGGTGTGCAGGGCGGCAACGCCGTTGATGGCATGGGAACCGACACAGGCCAGGTTGGCCATGCGGACGTACTTGTCACCGGTCTCGTCGATCAACGACAGACGGGCAATTCTGCCGTGGTCATCCGGGAAACGGATCTGCACCTCGTCAAGAAAGCGCCGGTTTATCTCGTAGATGATTTCGATAATGCGGGGAAGGACTGAAGAGAACAGAGGCAGGGGCCACTTTTCCAGCGCTTCCGACAGGAGCGTATGGTTGGTATAGGCAAAGCACGTAGTGGTTATCCCCCATGCTTCGTCCCATTCCAGCGTATGCTCGTCCACCAGCAGCCGCATCAGCTCGGCGATTCCGATGGCAGGATGGGTATCATTGATCTGGATGGCAAAGGTTTCGGAGAGATCCTTGATGTCTCTACCATACGAGAGGTGGAAAAAGATCATGTCCTGCAGCGAGCATGAAACAAAGAAATATTGCTGGCAAAGGCGAAGTAGTTTTCCGACTTCCGGCTCATCGTTAGGATAAAGTACCTTGGTGATTGTCTCGGAAAGGACCTTTTCGTCGACGGCCCTGTTATAGTCTCCGGCATTGAATGCCTGAAAATCGAACGACGCTACCGCCTCCGATTTCCAGAGTCGGAGCACCGAGACTCCTCCGGAGCGATAACCGGCAACGGGAGTATCGTAGGCCACACCCATGATGACCTTGTCCGGGATCCAGCGAACCGACAGCCGTCCGGCAGAATCACGGTCAAACTCCGTATGGCCGCCGAATTTGACTTCGAAGGCGAGATCCGGCCGACGTACTTCCCATGGATTACCGAACTTAAGCCAATTGTCGGCCTTTTCGACTTGCCAGCCATTGCGGATCTCCTGGTCAAATATGCCGAATTCGTAGCGGATTCCATAACCCACGGCAGGGACACGAAGCGTCGCCAGGGATTCCAGATAGCAGGCGGCCAGGCGACCAAGTCCGCCATTTCCCAGTCCCGGCTCGACCTCTTGCTTGAGGATATCCTCCGGATTCTGTCCCAACGTTTCCAGCGCCGCGCGGACGGGAGCTTCAAGATCCATGTTTACCAGGTTGTTCCCCAAATGCGGACCGAGAAGGAACTCCGAGGACATGTAGCTGACAACTTTAAGCTTTTCTTTAGACAAAGAGATCAGGTCATAGAACGACGTGAGCCAGTTTTTAACTATCTGGTCGCGAACAGTGTGAGCCACTGCCATATACCAGTCGTTACGTGTAGCAAAGGGTAACGGTTTTGCTTGAGTGTAGTGGAGGTGATTGAGAATGGCTTGTTGCATCTCGGCAGAACTCTGCCCGGTCCGCGCGGTGTCGTGACTGTTGCAGCTGCGTTTTGTTGCTCGTGCCATTGCTTTACTCCTTGATGCTGTCGTTTTTGTGGTCATGCGCGAATGTCGGCAGCTTTGTCCCGGTTCCGCGCTTACCCTCTGTGACATTGCTGTAAGACCGTGACGTTGGGTAGGCGAAATCTATATCATCACATTCGGCAAATCTGTCCAGCACGTCTTCCCATATCTCCTGGGTGCTCTCGCGCCTATGGCGGGATCGACAAACATGACGCACAGTCAGGAGTATCCCGCTTGCCTCGACGGTGGTGAAGACCATCGGTGTCAGATCGACCGGGACTATCAGAAAATCCCTCGCATACTCCTTCAGTTTGCTTTCCGCGGGCTCGGCCAGATGTCCGGCATGGTTGACTGCTATCTCATTCAAGATATTCTTGGCTCTCTTCCAGTTGCTTTCGAAGGTAACGAGGACGGCAACCTCGTTCCAGATGAAGTCGTGCATCCCCTTGCTATAGATTGCAAGGGGTTCGACGAACACTTTGCCGGTGGGGATGTGCACGATTCGCCCGGTGATCTGGTCCGCATGGACCCAGTTGCCGATCTCCGCGAGGGTAAACCGGGAAATCGTCAAGTCCATAACGTCCCCAGCGTGAATGCCGATCTGAATACGATCCCCCACGGCAAAGGGCCTCCGCCAGATAATCAACATCCATCCCACCAGGTTCACCAGTGGGTCTCTCAGGGCAATAGCAAGGCCCGCCGTCAGAAGCCCGAGAAAAGTGGCCACGCCGTGAAATCCCTCGAACACTACCCGGCCCACCAGCACTGCGGTCAGCACGAACGCGGCATAACTGGAGATTCTCCGCCACTGGTAACGAACCTGCAAATTCTCCGTTTGCCACCATACCAACTTCAATATCAGCCATCGCAAGGACCAGAGCAATGCAATACATGCCAGCGAGCTGAACAAAAGGTTGTAAAGTCCGACAGAAACACCGGTGGCGTTGCTAAACCATTCAAGGCGGGTTTGCAAAATTTCCTTAACCTTTTCCATGGTCATTCTTCCTCAACTGCCTGCGTGACCTTGCGTATCTCATGAACAAAAACAATTCTGTTTCAGGATCACATTTCTTTACCTTTTCCCTTGGTTGCAGCCATTCAAAAACCGTCCCCATTGCGCATTAGATTCTCCGGACTATTGATTCGAGACGGAGTCCACCGGCGCAATGCGAGTGGCATCGCGGTTCCGGGGAGCGCTTCGGGTTTGGGCCATGCGCTCGCACGAATGATGTTGGCGGTATTGATGAGGCCGAAGCCGCCTTGCTCCAGGCGGAAGGGAATGGTCGGCACATCAGGCAAATTCGAAAAAAATTGACGCTCGTCCTGAACATTTCCGCGAATCATCGCCATCGCCTTCAGTGTGACAGTCCAACCGCCGAGGGTATGTATCTCCACCAGGGCGTTGCGCCGCTGCCCGTTTTGATCTTTAATTGCGCCCGATTTGTTGTACGGCCAAGCTTCTGGCTGTTCAACGATGTCAAAGAGGCCCATGGGAAGATCCAGCGGGAACTTCAGAGGCGTCCGCGCGAATGTGCGGACGAGAATCATGTCAATCCCCTTGCAAGGAATCATGCTGGCGCAGTGTTGCGAGGCCAGCAGCAAGTGACGCTGGGCGAACAGCCGCGGTGCCGCCAGCAAACTGAGCGTTTCGCGGACGCGTTCCTCATCGGCCTGATAATATTCCGTTGACGATCCGTTCGCGGAACGCAGTTCAAGCGAGAGATCAATTGGGTTCGTTTCAGCAAGTTGCGTGTTCATAGTGTGGCTCCTCGAATAGTGATAGGGATTTGCTATTGGCAGCTTGGCAACGTAAGTCGATACGTGTAGCAAAGTGTAGCGGTTTTGCCTGAGTGTAGTGGAGGTGATTAAGAATGGTCTGTTGGATCTCGGCAGAACTCTGACCGGTCCCCATGGTGTCGTGATTGTTGCCACCACATTTCATAGCTCGTGTCATAAATTTGCTCCTTGTTGTTTTCAACCCCACGCTGCCCCTTATCTTCTGATCCCGTCCCAGCAGGCTTCCACGGTCCGGGCGATTAAGGAATCGTCCAGCGAGATGAAGCTGAGGATATGATCCCGCGCCACAGTCAAGAGGGGGCCGAAGGCCAAGGCGAAGAGGATAGCGAGCGGAAGATTCTTCATCACCTGCCCATCCACCCCCACCTCTAAAAGCTCGCGATACACATTGCAGCTTCGCTTTTGCCCCAGCATGTTGTCTTTGCGCACCCCCACGCCGTAGGGAGAATTGTGAAACTGCTCCAGATAGCGAAAGTCGAGAGGGTTCTCAATGAAGTACCGCAACAACGCCGTGCCGAGGTGTAGAAACCGCTCCCTGACAGGCTTCTCCGGCGCGTACCCCTCCATGATGAGGGAGAATATCCTATCTTCGATATCCTTGTAGATCTCGGCGATCAGCACGTCCTTGTTCTCGAAATAGAGGTAGATCGTCCCGCTGCCTACACCTGCCCGATCGGCAATCATTGCCAGGGGGGCGCCGTGAAACCCGTGTACGGCGATGAGTTCGAGGGCTGCACGGACGATCTCTTCACGCTTGTCAGGCTTTTCCATCGGGTACAATTCCTTTTCCTGGCGGGGCTTATTCGGCCCGCTCGCGGATCAATAGACCTCGGGGATATACTTGAACGGATAATCGGGGGACTTGTACGCCCCTTCCTTCTGCCGCTTCGGGAGTACCACCTTCTTGCGAGGCGCCGCCTTGTACGGTATCCTGCCGAGCAGGTGGGTAATGATATTCAGCCGCACTTTCTTCTTATCATCGGATTTCGCCACGAACCAAGGTGCCCACGGTGTGTCAGTTGACGCGAACATCTCGTCGCGTGCCTTCGAGTAATCGTTCCACTTGCTGTAAGACTGGAGGTCCATGGGGGAGAGCTTCCAGATCTTCCGGCCGTCATTGATGCGGCCTTCGAGCCGGCGGGTCTGCTCTTCCGGGCTCACCTCCAGCCAGTACTTGAGTAAAAGGATGCCGGATTCCACCGCCAATTGCTCGAAAAGGGGCGTAACCTGCATAAAACGTTTTGCCTCCTTCTCGGTGCAGAAACCCATCACCCGCTCCACCCCGGCGCGGTTGTACCAGCTCCTGTCGAAGATGACCACTTCACCGGCTGCCGGGAGATGGGGCATGTACCGCTGGGGGTACATCTGCGTTTCCTCCCTCTCCGTCGGGGCCGGGAGAGCTACGACGCGGAACACGCGCGGACTCACCCGCTCGGTGATAGCCTTGATCACTCCCCCCTTGCCGGCGCCGTCGCGCCCCTCTAGGACGATGCAGACCTTCAGCCCCTTGAGCTTGACCCATTCCTGGAGCTTGACCAGCTCCACGTGCAGCTTGGCCAGCTCCTTCTCATACTCCTTGGTTTTCAGCTTTTCACGGGCCTTTGCGCCGTTTTCTTTCCCGTTTTCATTCACCTTTTCCTCTTCTTTTTCACCTTTCATCGATAGTACTCCTTTCTCCTGCTTCCTTTTCTCGTGCCCGACTAGACATTTATTACATCGATAATCTGTAGCCTCTGAAGGAAGCGGGCAAACTCACGCAGTGTCATCATGTCCTTTTCGGGTATTCCGTCAGGGTCAAAATGCATGACATCATTTCTGATTTTCCTGACGCTCTCAAACTTCTCCATACAGGTTTTACGATCAACGGTAATGTTCAGCTTGTCCCATCGATCCTTGTTTTCAAGCAACCTTATGTACTCTCCGTACGTAAGATCTGCAACGGAGGTGACTACGCGTTTTGCATCTGTCGGATCTTTTGCAGACTCTAATTCTGAAGGAGTAAACCGTTGGCTGATAACTCGTCGCACGTGGTTTTCTATTTCTCCAAGCAACAGGAATGGCTCTGCCAGTTGTTGAAACTGCAGGCTCAGGTCACTTGCGGTGACGATGCCTGTAATCTTCTGATCATGGCCACGAACCAGCACATACTGGTGTTCCGCGATTATGCCGATTGCTGAAAAAAACGATGCATCAGAACGAATCTCCTGGTGTTGTTCCATCAACTCACGGGCTACGGAACAATTCTTACCCATAGCCAAACGACTACCGATAGATGCCCACGTAATAATTCCTTTAACGTCTCTTCCACTCGTCATAACCGGCAACTGAGAAAAGTCATTGGTGAGCATATGAGTAACGGCTTCTTCCAGTTTAGTGTCAGGGGACACGGAAAGAGGTTTACGAGCTGAAGAAGCAAGTTTGCTGATGCGATATATCGGGTCGGCGTATGCTGGATGTGGCCCCTTTCCCTCTCCTTTTTCACCTTTCATGCAGATCACTCCTTTTTCCGCGATTTCATATCCACCCGTACCTGCAGACGCACTCGTCACCTGAGGATTTTCAACTCGCGCTCCTGGCTGAAGAGGTATCGGACCATGTAGTATTCGAAGGGATAGTCGCTTTCGTAATAGCGGAAACTTTCACGGTAACGCAGATCCACCGTTTCCAGGCCGGTTATACCTGTTTCGATCTCAGTGGGAGCCCCTGTCCCGCCGAAGGGATCGATAGCGTTGGCGATTGCCCAGCGGACCCCGCCGTCGACCGCAAATCCTCCCGCGCTCCTTACCGTATTGGGACCGAGAATGGGCAGAACCAGGTATGGTCCGGTGCCGACCCCCTAGTTTTTCAGGGTCCGATCGAAGTCTTCGTGCTCCCTCCTCATCCCGAAGGCGGTTGCCGGGTCGAAGAGCCCCCCGATCCCGATGGTCGAGTTCGTCACAAAACGCCCGAGGGTCACCAGCGACTTCTTTCCTTTTGCTTGCAGGATACAGTTGTAAAAGGTCCTGATCTCACGGAGGTTGCCGAAAAAGTTGCTGACACCGGTCCGGGCAAACCCTGGGACTGCTTTTTCGTATCCGGTCACAACCGGAAGCAATACGAACCGGTCCACTTCATAGTTGAACTTGTACATGCTCCGGTTGAGGCCTTCCCACGGATCGCGCGTGCGTGAAACGTTCTCGTCGTCGCTGAATTCGCTCACCGTGTGCATGGGCGGCACCTCGCCCGGGAGGAGAGCGACCCTCCCGGCACAGCCGGAAAGTATCAGAACCTGAACAGTGATGATGATCACCTTGATCGCGTTGCTGTACATACCGTACCTCCCGCCTGGCCTACCACGTTGATGAGCGCAGCCGATCGATCAGAAAGGCCATGTTATCGCGGAAATCGAGGTTGCCGAGGTGCCCGCCCCGGGGATAGACCTTGAGACGGGGGCCGAAAACCCGGCGCAGGTAGTCGAGCTCCCCCGGAGCCAGGATGAAATCATCTTCGTTGGTGATCACGCCTATCTTCGCTGAGGAGGCGAGGTAGCTTGCGATGCTTCTGATGCTTAACGCTTCGAGGAGTTCCTCCTTGGTGAGGCCGGGGTGCCTGCTTTGGAAATAGGGAACGAAATACTCGTTGAAGTAGTCCAGGAAGGAGATGTGCAAACAGGTCCAGAAATAGTCGTCAAGGGAATCACTGTTTTTCAACTCCCTGTTCTTCGGCACCACGTAGCCGCCATGGGTCATAACGTCGGAAGCGAAGATCATCCCGGCGGAGCTGATACGGAAAGAGACTGCGATCATCCCCCCTGCTTCATCCCGGTTCAGGATCTGGGCCTGGTACGCCGCAAAAAGAAAGTCATCGTCGATTGCAACGAAATCCCCCCTGCGATAGAAGTCGGTACTTTTCGCCATGACGCGGTTGTAGAACGCTCCGATCCTTCTGGGGCCTCCGGGGATACGGTCCAGCAACCCCTCTATCCTCGACACGGAGTCGTAGAGGCTCACTGCCGGGTTGAGCATCAGCACTCTGCGGAAATCGAAGATTTTTCGCTCCTCGTCCAGCCGGGCGATGAAGGCGGCCTCGGTCCCGCCGAGGCTGTATCCGGCAAGGGAAAAATCGGTGACCTCGATGCGCCCCTTGGATTGGTCCCAGATCTGCTCCATGACCCGATAGAGATCATTTGCGTCCTCGATCAGATTCCCCGGGACATGGGTGGTAGAGGCATTGATGATGAAATTAGGAAAGGTCGGGGATGGGAGAGCAATTACGTGGAACCCCGCGTGGTACAAGTTTGTTATGAGAGCGACTATTTTCGCCGACTTGCTGCTGCCGCCGGTCCCGGCGATGAGGAAAACCAGGGGAGCCTTCCGGTCCTGGAACGCCACTGTGTAGCGCAGCCCCCGGTCGTAAAAGAAGATCTCCGGTTTTTTCCGGTCCGCTTCCAGGACCATGGTCTTGACCGAAACCTCACCACGAGTATCCGGTCTGAGGTTCTGCGGAGTGCCCAGAATCGTCGCAGCGTAGGAGTCGTCAACCGGATAACGGTAAACGGCGTCGTCGGCCCAGGCAAAAGCTGGCATAAGCAAAAGGAAGACAATGAGCATGGCTCCCGCTATTTTCATAGCTGATCCCTTTCTCTCGGCTCTTGCGGTGAAACCCGCAAAGCGCCTCACCGCTCTGCTGAGTCCCTACCGGTTTGACGCGAGCACGCCTCTGATCCGGTCGAGCTCGGACTGGGCGAGCCGATATTGGAGCGAAGCCTGCAGCTCCTCCATTTCCGCCTTTTTCAGTGCAGCAACCGCTTCGGCATGCTTTGCTGTCGTGACAGTCCCCGCCTTGATGCAGTTTTCACTGAGCCGCGCATTCTCACGGGACAGGGAAAGCGCCTCACGGGCGACATCCACCATCTGTTTCGAGCGCTCCAGCTTCCGGTACACCTTGTCGATTTCAATTCCGATCCGCTTGTCTATCCGGGCGAGGTTCTCTGCCGCCTGCGACTGTTGGGCGATCCTCTGGCCGATTTCCCCTTTCCGTTTTCCCCAATCGAAGATGTTCCAAGTCAGCTCTGCGCCGAAGATGCCGATGTTGTCCTTCAGAAACGGCGCTCCGTCCTGGTAGCCGTGCTTGGCAAAGAGAGTCACGTCGGGAATGTACTCGTACTTGGCCGCCTTCACCGCGTGCTGCGACTTTTCCACCGTATTGCGAGCGGCGAGCAGTTCACCGTTTTTCGCTCTGGCCTCTTCATAGGACTGGTCTTTTGCCAGTTCCGTCAACTCCGGCAAGCCTGCCTCGGTCACTTCCAGGATGGCGTCGCTCGGCAGCCCCAAAAGGTCATTGAGCTCCGAGGTCACGTCCGAGAAGCGGTTCTCGGCTGCGATAAGCGCCTGCCTGGACTGGAGCAGATTTGCCCTGGCCGAGATGAGAGCAACATCGAGCAGATTCCCCGCCTTTACCGCCTCCCCGGCCTCGCGCAGGTTCTCTTGTGCCGCAGTCAGCGAAGCCTGGGCAGCATCCCTCTCCTTGTACGCAACCAGCAAGGCATAGTAGAGCTGGTGCACTGCAAGAACCGTCTCGTTTGCCGATCTGGTAAGCTCTGCTTCTGCAATGCCGCGATCGGCCCGGGCAATCTGATTGGCCTCATGAATCTTGAGAAGCTGCGTCGTCGGCTGGGCCAGGGTGGTTTCGCTGTAGAGGATGGTGGAGTCGCCCTGCTTTAACTTAACATCCTTGTCCGGGAAGGGGCTCCCTGAGACATTCCCCAGACTGCCGGCGCCAATGGTGATCTCTTGTCTGTCCGAGAAGGCCATGAGCTTGGTGTTGTTGGAAAGGAGCGGAAAATATTGCGCCCGTGTTGACACGATCTTCTGATCGCTCTCCATCACCTTTGATCGGCCGATCTTTAGCACCGAGTTCTGCTGCAGAGCCAGTTCGACCGCCTGCGACAGTGTCAGGGAGTGCTTCACCGGCTCTGCCGAGGCATCCTTTCCCGTCGCAAGAAGAAGACATGCCATGATCGCAACGGTGACGGCAGCAGCCGGCTTGCTTGACCCCTCCTTGGCGGAACGGGACTTGACCGCCACGTAGATGACGGGAACGACCAGGAGCGTAAAGAACATGGAGAAGATGAGGCCGAAGGCGATGACGCTGGCCAGCGGGCTCCAGAGGCTCGACCCGGAGATGATCATCGGTGTCACCCCCACCGCAGCTGCCATGGTGGTGAGGAAAATTGGGCGCAGACGTCTGGTCCCCGCGTCCCGCGCCGCCTGCTCCAGGGTTTCTCCCTCGGCGACCCGTTCGTTGCTGTAATCCACCAGGATGATGCCGTTTCTCACCACGATGCCGCACAGGCTGATGAGACCCATGAAAGCGGTGAAGCCGAAGGGGTTGTGGGTGATGATGAGCCCGAAGATCGCCCCGAACAGGGTGAGCGGGATGGAGGCCATCACCACGAGCGGGTCGGATATGTTCCTGAACTGCACCAGCAGGACCAGGAAGATCGCCACCAGGCTGATGGCAAGGGCAACGAGCATCTGCGGGAAGGTCTCGTCCTGGTTGAATTTCTCGCCACCGTAGTCGATCCGGTAACCCGCCGGCAGATCCAGCGCTTTGATCTTCGGCATTGCCTCCTCCAGTATTTTCGAGGCGTAGTGCCCTGGCTTTGCAAAGGCACGGATGGTCAGGGTGCGAACACCATTTCTCCGAACAATCCTGCTGGTCTGCCACTCCGGTGCGAGCTGGGCAACGGCGCGGAGCGGCACCCTGGCACGGGTCAGTTCCGAGTTGAGATAGGTATTGCCGATATCCGCGAAATTCGAGCGGGAGGCCTGGTCCAGCCGCAGCTTGATGCTGACCGGACGGTCCCCTTCCCAGAAGGTGCTCACTGCGGCGCCGTCGAATGCGCCGGAAAGTGTCTGCGATACCGACGCCTCCGTTATGCCGAGACGGTTGGCCAGCTCGTCGTTTACTTTCACGTCCACCCGGTACGAATCGTTGAAGTAGTCGCGGAACACATAGTCGGCAAACGGTACGTTCTCCAGAATTCCCTGCACCTGTTCCCCCAGCCGCTTCAATTCGCCGATGTCGTCGCCGGAGATGCGCACCTCGATGGGCGCCTCCGTCTGGGCTCCCTGCTGGACCTCCTTCACGATCACCATCGCCTCCGGCGCCACTTTTGCCAGCGCCGGGCGCAGTTCCTTCACCAGTCGTGTAGTATCCTTCACCGAGGCGGTGTTGACGATGAACTGGCCATAGGCGCCGTCGGGCTGCTGCGGGTTGACGTTGTAGTAGAATCTCGGGGAGCTCTGCCCGACGAAGGTGGCGTAGTGGGTGACACCTTTGCTGGCTCCCAGGGCTTTTTCGATGCGTCCCATGACTGCATCGGTTGCCTCGATCCGCGTTCCCTGGGGCATCCAGACATCGATCACGAACTGGTCGCGCTCGGCCGAAGGGAAAAACTGTTGCGGCACGAAGGCAAAGAGCATGATCCCGAAGGCGAAGGCACACCCCCCGAGGGTGAAGGCAAGCCACTTCCTGTTCATGAAGATGTTGATCCAGATCCCGTAGGCATCCTGGAGCCGGTCCAGCAGGCTCTTCTTCTCCTTGCCGTGGGTCTCTACGGCATCGTGGTCGTGCAGCCCCTTCTTGATAAACGTTCTGCAGAGGAGAGGGGTCAGCATGACCGCCACGATAAATGAAACCGCCAGAGCGATCGCCACGGCGATGGGAAGCGCCATGATGAATTCGCCGGACGAGCCGGTGATGATCAGGAGCGGCAGGAACGAGGCAATGATGGTAATGGTCGCCGTGAGGACCGGGACAAAGACGTCGCTGGCACACCGCCAGGCCGCCTCGGCCTTCGGCACTTTGTGGTCCAGGAGTTCCACGTAGTTGTCGGCGATGACAATGGCGTCGTCCACCACGATCCCCAGAACCATGATGAGCGCTGCGATGGAGACCTGGTGCAGCGCTATCCCCACCGCGTTCATGACGCCGAGGGTGCCGCACAGGGTCACCGGTATGGCCAGGGCGGCGATGAGAGCGACCCGCAGCGGCAGGAGAACGATGGTGACGATAACCACGGAAATGATGGCCAGCAGGAATTCGTGGGAAAGCGTGGCAATCCGCTCCTTGACCACCCCCGGCTGGTTGGCGACCAGGTCCAGTTGCACGTCAGGGGGGAGGAGCACCTTGAGGCGCTGGAATACCTTGTCCAACTGTTCGCCCAGTTCGACGATATTCTTCCCCTTCTGCATCTCGACGGAGAGGAGCAGGCAGGGGTCGCCGTCGTAGCGCACCATGAAGGTGGGGTCCTGATACCTGCGCTCCACCGTGGCGAAGTCCCTGATGTAGGCCGGGTGGCCATCCTTTGAGACGTCCACGAGCACGTTCCGGATCTCGTTTTCGGTATTGAAAATCCCCGTGGTCCTCACGGGGACCTTCGAGCGGTCAGCGTCGAAATTCCCGCCGCTCTGGATGGCGTTCCGCTGTCTCAGGGCATTCTCTATCTGGCTCGGGTCGGCGAAATACTGCGCCATCCGTTCAAGGCTGCTGGTGATCCATACTTCCTCGTTCTGGTTTCCGTAGGTTACGAGTTTGCCGACTTCGCGGACGGTACGCATCTCATCATGAATCTTGTCCGCAAAGTCCCTCAGTTCACGATACCCGTACTGTTTGCCGCGGATGGCGATCAGCATGGCGACGGTATCGCCGAAATCGGAGTCGACCACCGGCCCCTTGACGCCGTCAGGGAGTTCGGTGCTCTTCACCACATTCAACTCGTGGCGCAGCTTCGCCCAGAACTGGTCGGAGTTCTTGACGTTGTCCTCCAGTTCCACATTAATGATGACCACGCCGGGACGGCTCGTGGAATAGGTCTTTTCCTTCCGCACCTCGGGAAACTTGAAGATGTGCTTCTCAAGGGTTTTCGTGACCTGCTTTTCTACCTGCTCGGAAGTCGCGCCCGGATAGAGCGCGGCCACCAGCCCGGTTCTGATGGTGACTGTCGGATCTTCCGTCCGTTGCATCTTCAGGAAGGCATGAATGCCGATCATGACGACCATTGCCGTCAAGATGAGGGTAACGGCGGGATAGCGAAGCGAAAACTTTATCGGTTTCATACTATTATCCTCTCGCTGGTGCGGTTTATTTCCGAACCGGCTGTTCTGTTGCCGATACGGTCAGACCATTTCTCAGTTTTGTCTGCCCTGCCAGAACAATCAGTTCATTACCGGAAAGACCGCTCTTTATCTCGACGTTCCTGTTGACTGCCGCACCGATTGCCACGCGCTTGGCGTACACGCGCTTCTGGTCGGGGTAGTAAACGTACACCTGCGTTGCTCCCTGCGGGTCACGCACCACAGCATCCCCGGGGAGGGTCGCCATGGACACCATTTGATCACCGCGGATGGTTGCTTCCGCTACCATCCCAACCCGCAGCATATGCTCGGGGTTCGCCACTATAACCCTGGTCATGTAGGTGCGGGTGCTGGGGTCGGCGGAAACATTGATGACGCGCACCGTCCCCTGAAACGTCTTTCCTGGCAGGGCCGGGACGGTGATGTCTGCTTTCTGGCCGATCCTGACGAGGTGCACATCCGTTTCCGGCACCCCGACGTTCACCTCCACCGGGTCCATCTGCACGATCTCGAATACGGGACGCCCCGGAGCGGCGGTGTCGCCAGGCTCTATGGACCGTTTTGCTATGTAACCGCTGAGAGGGGCACACAGGGTCGCATCGGAGAGCGCTTTTTTGGCCACGTCGAGGTTCGCAGCAGCCTGGTTGTAGCTTGCCTTCGCCAGGGACTTGTCTTCCTTCTGGCCTCCGGCCTTGGCCTGTTCATAGTCCTGTTTTGCGTGTTCATAGGCGGCCTTGTATTTCTGGAAGTCGTTCGGCGCCAGGCTCTTTGCGTCGTACAACATCTTCATTCGGCGATATTCGTCCTCGGCACGCTCGAAGCCGATGCGCGCCTGCTCCAGAAGCTCCGGCCTGGCGGAATGTAGTGCCTTATCCATGGCCGCTTGCGCGCTGGCCGCCTGAGCTGCGACTCCTTTGATGGAAAGGTTGAAATCAGTGGGGTCGATCCGGGCAAGGACCTGACCTTTCTTTACGAATTCCCCTTCTCGCGGCCCCACGAATACGACTTTGCCGGAAACGAGAAACGATACGCTTGCCGGAGAGTTCTGTGTGGAGATCGTCCCGCTTACCGATATCGTTTCGCGCTCCTGAACGTGTTGGACTCTGCCAACTGTCACCGGAACGGCTTCGCTGTTCGATCCCTTCTTGTGCTCCTGCTCGCCAGTGCAGGCAGATAGAGAAACCCCTAAAATGAACACTGAACCCACTAAAATGGACTTGAATTTGCCTTGCATCGTTGACTCCTTGCTTTGAATTCTCTTCTGAATTATCTGCCGGTCTGCGGCGACCACTAATCCGTCTGCTCTTATCGTTTCACACCACAATCTTCTATTTCTTCCGGGCTCCGATCGCGAGAAGCGCTGCCAGGAGCCAGATCGCGGCAAAGAATCCAACCACGAGTGCCATTCTTTTCTCCTCAGAAACGGCGGGCCAGTGCCAATAACCTGCGCCGAGCAGCTTCGTATTTTTCCTGAGCGCCTTGCTCAGGGTGGTCACCGTCAAGGAGCACGGTTTCCTGACTCGCCACCCCGAGAAAGCTGAGCACTGACCGCAGGTATGCAACGCTCAGGTCCTGCTCCTGCCCGAACTTGTAAATCTGCCCCGCATGCAGATGCAGGGACTTCCTGCTCGGGTGGTGTAACATCCCCTCCGCTCCGTGCGGCGTCAGACGGTAGGTACGGTCGGGAATACAGATCGCATCCATGTATGTCTTGAATTCGGAAGTGAACCAGAGGTTGCGGCTGTGGGTAACGAAGACGTACTTCTCGCACCGGCTGAATTGGTCGGCGAGACGCCAGACCCGGCTTATTTTGCGTCTCTCCTCTTCTGACAGGAGTAGAATGTAGTCCTTGTCTTGCTCTGCACTTTCCAAGGCATTGAGCACGTCCTGGTCGACCCGCTGAATGTTGTCGCGGTACAGATCGAGCACCTGCACCTCATCCTGCGGGTTACAGCGAAGATATTCCTCCAGGAACTCATAACCGAGCATTAGAGTCCGCGATTTTCCCTGAGGCTTGACGTTGCAGGTGATGTAGAGCAGGTTAGCCATTACATTCTCCTTGATGCTGCACTACCTTTTCCCTCTATATTGCGACGAGCGTGCCAACCACATAATCGTTCAATATCAAGCACTTGCAAAACATGGCCCAACAAATATACTGTATGTTGTAATTTGAATTGCGAAATACTGTAGAAAGTGGCAACATTACAGCATGCTGTAATTTGTGTTTTATGGATATGTAGCGAGTCAGGGAAGTCGTTAGGCAGGGTACGAGGTGGGGCTATGGACAATTACGACGAATTCCTCAGGGAGATAACCCTCAGGATCTGCAGCAGTCTGGAGATAAGAGAATCATTGCGCAGTACATTCGAATACCTTCGGGAGCGTTTTCCCATCGACATGTTGACGCTCTTCATCATCGATGATCGCCTGGGAGCGGTCCGGCGCATTGCGCATGCCTTTGATGACACCGCTGTTCCTCCCAATGAAATTATCCCGCTGCCGGAAGGGATGGCTGAGAAGATTGCAGCCCGGAATTTCTCCGAGCCGTTCGTCGCAGATGCGGGAGACGAGATTTTCCGCACCCTCGCGCCGCTCACAAAAATAGAAGGGAACACTGATCTGATCGTTCCTTTGCGCATCAAGGGGGAACTACTCGGAGGGCTCGCGCTGCGTTCGCGAGGAGAAGTGAGGTACAGCGACGAACAGGTTAAACTCCTCGGCAGCATCGCAAAGCCGTTCGCAATCGCCCTTGCCAACGCCCTCGCCCATGAGGAAGTGCTCCGATACCAGTCCATCCTGTTGGATGACAAGCGCTTCCTGAACCGGGAGTTGTACGGTGGGACAGCGGACGAAATCATTGGCGGCAACACCGGGCTGCGCAACGTGATGGAGATGGTTCACCAGGTGGCGCCGCTTAATAACACGGTGCTCCTCCTCGGGGAGACCGGAACCGGCAAGGAGTTGATCGCCAATGCGATCCACTTCTCCTCGCCGCGTAAGGACGGCCCGTTCATCAAGGTGAACTGCGGCGCCTTGCCGGAAAATCTGATCGACAGCGAGCTGTTCGGTCATGAGAAAGGGGCGTTTACCGGCGCGGTAGCCGAAAACAGGGGACGGTTTGAGCGAGCTGAAGGCGGCACTATTTTCCTGGATGAGATTGGCGAGCTCCCGCCGACGGCTCAGGTACGGCTCCTGCGGGTACTGCAAAACCGCGAGGTGGAGCGAGTAGGAGGGAAACGGGCAGTTCCCGTCAACATCCGAGTGATCACGGCAACGCACCGCAATCTCCAGAGCATGATAACTGAAGGCAGTTTCCGTGAGGACCTCTGGTATCGACTGAGCGGTTTTCCCATCATCGTTCCGCCGGTTCGGCAGCGCAAGGAGGATGTACCCGCACTCACACGGCACTTCGTGGCAGCAAAGAGCAGGGAACTCGGGATGAGCACCCCGCCGCCAATCGCACCGGGAGCACTGCTGCGGCTCATGGAATACGACTGGCCCGGCAACGTGAGGGAGTTGGAGAACCTGGTTGAGCGTGAATTGATCCGGTACCGCGGTGGGCAGCTTACCTTTGAGTCTGTTCAACGTAATGAACAAGCACGGTCAAACACGGTTGCAGACCGCGAATCTAGTCCTATCTTTCCAATGAAGCTGGACGAGGTTATTGCAAAACATATCAGAGAGGTTCTTACATTTACCAAGGGCAAGATTCACGGCCCCGGAGGCGCAGCGGAACTTCTGGGGACGAATCCAACTACTCTGCGCTGGCGCCTGGACAAACTCGGTATCAGCTACCGTCGCCGGGATCGCAAAAAAAAGGGGTGAACCGCGGAATCACTATTCCTGGCTTGTTGCGGTATTGCACAATAGGCGGAACAGTTCAAGGTTTAGCCGGGACCGAGTCCCTGCCGGCTTTGAGTTCCTGCTCCAACGGCGGCCGATCGACCTACCCCTTGAGCTTTTTCATGATCTCCCGCATGAAGGCGGGGATGTCCGACGGCTGGCGGGAGGTGATCAGGTTGCCGTCAACCACCACTTCGCTATCCTCGTAGAGGGCGCCGGCCTTTCGCATCTCGTCGGCGACGGACTGGTAGCAGGTGGCCCGCCTCCCCGTCAGAAGTCCGGCGCTGATCAGAACTTGGGGACCGTGGCAGATGGCGGCCACCGGTTTGTTGTGGGCAAAAAAGTGACGGCAGATATCCAGGGCAGTGGGTTCTTTCCGAATGACTGCCGGCGCCTTTCCTCCCGGGAGCACGAGAATGGCGTATCCGTCGGGCTTCACCTCGGCAAGGGACTTGTTCGCCTCCACCTCGTAGCCGTGCTTCCCCGTGATTGCGCCGCGATGGAGGGATACCACGTCCACCGGAATCCCCTCCTCCAGAAGGCGGTAATAGGGAACGAGGAGTTCGGAATCCTCGAACTGGTCGGCGCTGATGATGAGTGCTTTCATGGCTTTTCCTCCCTGAAATAACTACAGGGGCAATCCGTGAATTGCCCCTGCGGGTTGCATCGTCCTGATGCAGCTTACTTCAGCCGCGCCTCTGCGGCCTTCCAGTCGATGTTCTTGAAGAAGGCCTCGATGTAGTCGGCCCGCTTGAGCCCGTAGTCGAGCATGAAGGCATGCTCGAACACGTCCATGATCAGGATCGGCGTGCAACCGGCCGGATGGGCCACGTCATGCTCGTTGATCCAGAAGTTGATCAGTTTGCCGTTGGCCGAATCCTGGTAGAGGACGGCCCAGCCGATGCCGCGCATGGCGCCGGTGGCCCGGAAGTCCTTCTCCCACGCCTCGACGCTCCCGAAGTCGGCGGTGAGCTTGGCCGCCAGCTTCCCGCCCTGGTCGATGCCACCCTTGCCCCCCAGGTTCTCGAAATAGTACTCGTGGAGCCTCATGCCGTTGAACTCCCACCCCAGGCGGCGCTTGAGCTCGGCGTACTCGGGAACGGCAGTGTTCCCCGCCTTGAGCATCCCGTCGAGGATGTCGAGCACCTTGTTGGTATTGGTGACGTAACCCTGGTACAGGGTAAAATGGTTTTTCAGGAGCGCCTCGCTGAATCCCTCCATGCCGAGCAGTTTCGCGTAATCCTTTGCTTCATAGGCCATGACTGTTCCTCCTTGGGGATCGTGAAATATCTTCCGGTGCCTCGGGGCACGGACATAAAGGTATCACGTATCCGGCAAAGGTCAAGCCGAAAAAGAGCAATATAGTCTTTTTTGTCTTGTTTCAACATTCCTCGATGAGGGACGCGACAATCTCCACATCGGGCCGCTCCTCGGCGATCCACTCTTCGAGCCGGTCCAGGAGATGGCGGACCCGTGCGCGATTCTCACCCACAGTGACGAAGGCAATAACCGCCTCGCCGTGGACATCCTGGAGGTCCACCTCGGCGGCGGCGACGTTGAAGTTCTGCCGGGCCCGGGCGATGATGCTCTTCACGACCCCCCGTTTACCCTTGAGGGAATCGGCCGGCAGGAAGATGTGGAAGCGGGCTGAAAAGACGAACATGACTAGAACTCCGCATGACGCGGTGTACGGGGGAACGGTACCACATCGCGGATATTTTCCATTCCGGTGAGGTACATGATGAGCCGCTCGAAGCCGAGGCCGAAGCCGGCATGGGGGGTGGAGCCCCAGCGGCGGGAATCCAGGTACCACCATAGCCCCTCGGGGTTGACCCCCACTTCGGCCATGCGCCCTTCGAGGACCGGGAGCCGCTCCTCCCGCTGGCTCCCGCCAATGATTTCCCCCACCTTGGGGACGAGAAGATCCATGGCGGCCACGGTCTTGTCGTCGTCGTTCACCCGCATGTAGAAGGCCTTGATCTGTTTCGGGTAGTTGATGACGAAGACCGGCCCCCCCACCACCTGCTCAGTGAGGTAGCGTTCGTGCTCGGTCTGGAGGTCGAGCCCCCACTCCACCGGAAACTCGAACGACACGGTCGCCCGCTTCAGGCGCTCGATCGCCTCCCCGTACTCCATGACGGCGAAGGGGGAGTTGGCCACCTGCTCCACCCGAGCGATAAGCCCCTTGTCGATCTGGTCGTTGAAAAACACCATGTCCTCCGCGCAGGCGTTCAGGACATGGCGGCAGAGATAGCGGAAGAACTCCTCGGCCAGGGCCGCGTCCGCCATAAGGTCGGCAAAGGCCATCTCCGGCTCGATCATCCAGAACTCGGCGGCGTGGCGGGGGGTGTTGGAATTCTCGGCTCGGAAGGTGGGGCCGAAAGTATAGATGTCGGAAAATGCCTGGGCGAAAAGCTCCCCCTCTAGCTGGCCGCTCACGGTGAGCCCCGCCTGGGCGGCGAAGAAATCGCGGCCGAAGTCCACCTCCCCCTCCAACAGGGGTGGAGCGGCCGGGTCGAGGGTGGAGACCCGGAACATCTCCCCGGCCCCCTCGCAGTCGCTGGTGGTGATGATGGGGGTGTGGACATAGAGGAATCCCCGCTCGGCAAAGAAGCGGTGCACCGCCTGGGCCACCGAGGAGCGGACCCGGAACACGGCCCCGAAGGTGTTGGAGCGAGGGCGCAGGTGAGCGATGCTCCGCAGGTACTCGAAGGTGTGACGCTTTTTCTGCAGGGGATAGCTCTCGTCGGCCGGGCCGATGACCTCCACCTCGTCCGCGTGGAGTTCGTACTTCTGGCCGCTGGCCGGCGACTCCACGAGGCGCCCCCGAACCGCCACGGCGGCGCCGGTGCCCATGGCGCAGATCTCCTCGAAATTTGCCAGCCCCGGCTCCGCCACCACCTGGAGGTTCGCGAAACAGGAGCCGTCATTCAGGGCCAGGAAGGCGACCCCTTTCCCTGCCCGCGTGGTCCTCACCCATCCCTTTACGGTAATAACCGCCCCCAGCCCCTCGCCGGCCAGGGCACTCCGGATACGTATACGTGCGCTCATGGTGCTGCTCCCCGTGGACATTTGACTTGACCCGCCCCTCCGGTATAGTCTGGAAGGACGACAGAGCCCATTGTACCGCAAAGGAGAAACGAGTCATGAAGAAAATAACCATGCTGGCCCTCATCCTCGCAGCATCCCTCGCAGCAGCACCCGGCCAGGCGGCGGGTGTTCCCGATGCAGGCCAGAGCAAAATCGACGCAAAGGCGGTCAAGCAGCAGTCCTACCCGAAGGTCGTCCTCTACTCGGTGGCCTGGTGCCCCCACTGCAAGGACGCCAAGGAGTACTTCACCAAAAACAACATCCCCTTCATCAACAAGGACGTGGAGATCGACGACAAGGCCATGGACGAGCTGACCAAGAAGTACAAGAGCCAGGGGGTTCCGGTCATCGTCCTTGACGACACGAAGGTGCTGAAAGGGTTCTCCCCCGAGATGTTCGAGAAAGCGGTGAAGGAGATTCAGTCGAAGAAGTAGGCGTCACCACTGATAAAACAAAAAAGGGAGCCGATCGGCTCCCTTTTTTTACGCTCTTCACATTTCGTTCACTGGGTTCCGCTCTTCGTGATGAGCATGACGCCGACGCAGACCAGGATGGTGCCGGTCCAGCGCAGGGGCGAGACGGTCTCGCCCAGGAACCACTGGGAGAGGAACGCCACGAGAACATAGTTGAGGGCCTGCATGGGGAGGGCCACGGAGAGGTCTTCCCAGGAGAGGACCGCCAGCCAGAGGAAGAAGAAGATCGCCAGCATCATAGTGCCGAAGATGAGCTTCGGCGAGGTGAGGGCCTGGCCCGCCGCGTTGAGGATGCCCCGCAGGTTCATGGCGGAGAGATCCCCCATCTCCTTCATCCCCTTGGCAAGGAGGATGTCGCCGATGGTGCCCGCCGAAACCGCCATGAGCATGATGATGACCGTTTTAAGCATACGTTTTGACCTCTCCCCGGTAATTCCTGAGCCCGATGCCGAGCTCCTTCAGGCGGCCCTTGACCCGGGGGCTCGTGAGGGCCGCCAGTTCCTCCTCGTGCCGGTAGTCGGGCATGCACCGCGTTATCTCGGCGCAGGGGAGGCAGCCGGGGTGGAAGTATATCTCGGTGGTCCCCTCATCCAGGGTCTCAAGGGCCTTGAGGAGGTACGCTTCGGTCATCCGTCCCGAGCTGAGGAGTCCCTTCACCTCCCGGGTATAGCCGATGCCGAGGCGGTCCAGGGCTGGACGGCAGCGTTTCGCCAGTTTCGAGAAGATGAAGGCGTCGGACGCCTTGCCGAAGAGCCGGGAGCGGTCGATGGCTAGATTGGGACGGAGGACTTCGCGGCTGAGGCGGAAGGTGGAGATGCCGTATTTGGGCATGAGCTCGCAGAGAATGTCGAAGACCACCGGGTGCATGTGAATGTTCAGGTGGCCGTCGATGTGGGAAAGGGGGATGCCGGTCTGGAGGAAGCGCTCGACCTGCGCCTCGATCTCCCGGTGGAGCTGCTTGTGGAACGGCCGGATGAAGTAGTAGCGTATCCCCGCATGGACCGGATCGTCGGTGAAATGCCCCTTGGCGTCGCAGATCCGGGGAAAGCCCCTATGCTCCCCCACGGCCCGCCCCTGGACGAGGGTGAGATGGAGCCCCAGTTGGAGCCCCGGATTGGCCTTGGCCATGTGCACCGCCTCGTGGAAGGCGTCTCCCCCCACCATGAGGGAGGCAGAGGTGAGAATCCCCTCCTGCCACGCCTTGATGACCGCCCTGTTGACGCCGTCGGAGAGGCCGAAGTCGTCGGCGTTGATGATGAGCTCTTTCATGGGATGACCGCCGTCAGCAGGATGTTCCTGCGGCTTTACGCTTACGCATATATTCCAGGTACTGCTTCCCTTCCTTCAGGAGCTTCTTTCGCTCCTCCCCGTCCACGATCATCTTCATGATGCTGCGGCCGATGTACCTGGGGCGGAAGTAGAACTTGTTGTAGAAGAGTTCCACCGCGTCGAAGATCTCCCTGTTGGAAAGGTGGGGGTAATTGATGACGCACATCTGGTGGCCGGTGTCGTCGATGTAGGCGTCGGAGGCGATCCACCCTTCCGCCTTGCAGAGGTCCCAGAACTCGGTGCCGGGGTACGGCGAGGCCAGGGAGGCCTGGATGGAGTTGAGGTCCAGGGCCTTGGCGAATTCGATGGTTTCGCGGATGGTGTCGCGGGTCTCGCCGGGGAGCCCCATGATGAAGGCGCCATGGACGGAGAGGCCCAGTTTCTTGCAGTTCCTGGTGAACTCGACGGCCTGCTCCTTCGTTACCCCCTTCTTGATGTTCTTGAGGATCTGCTCGTTGCCGGTCTCGTACCCCACCACCACGTGGCGAAGCCCCGCCTCGCGCATGACCTTGAGGGTTTCGTAGTCGCAGTTGGCCCGGGCATTGATGGTCCAGGAAATCCCCAGGGGCTTCAGCTTGGCGGCCACCTCGCGGGCATGCGTGCGGTCGGCGGTGAAGGTGTCGTCATCGAAGGAGAGCTCCCGCATCTCGGGGATGTTGTCGACGATCCACTTCACCTCTTCGTAGACGTTCTGGGGGGAGCGGGTCCGCATGGCACGGCCCGAGAAGGTCTGGGGCCAGAGGCAGTAGATGCACTTGGAGGGGCAGCCGCGGCTGGAGTAGATGGAGACGTAGGGGTTCTTGAAGTGGGGGATGACGTATTCCGCAATGGGGAGGTCTCGCTTGTAGACCGGGGCCACGAAGGGGAGCGCGTCCAGGTCCTGGATCGGCGGACGGTCCGGGGTGTGGTGGATTTTGCCGTCCTTCCAGAAGCTTATCCCGTCAACCCGCTCCCACGCCCTCCCTTCACAGAGCTCCCTGGTGGTGTAGTCGAACTCGCCGCGGCAGACGATGTCGATGACCCCTTCCCCCTGGTGCAGGGTCTCCTCGGGGAGGACCGACACGTGGGGGCCCGTGAGGACCGTCACCGTTGCCGGCTTCTGCTCCTTGATGCGGCGGGCGGTGGCGATGTCGAGGGCCAGGGTCGGGGTGGAGGTGTACATCACCACCATGTCGAAGTCGCGGGCGATGACGAGGCAGTCGTCAATGGTGAAGCGTTGCACCGGGGCGTCCACCACCCGGGATCCGTCGATCATCCCGGCGGGGAAGCAGAGCCAGGTGGGATACCAGAAGGAGGTCACCTCCCGGGAGGCCTGGTAGCGGGCGCCGGCGCCGCCGTCGAAATCTTCATAGGTGGGGGGATTGAGAAACAGGGGCTTCATGGCAAATCTCCCGAAAAAGCGAGTACCGTCACGGGGATTTGCCCCATGAACAAACCGGCAGTATGAAGCCACCAGGAGGGAAAGTCAAGATTGCCGGGGGAAGAGCGAGGTCAGACGGCGGTGTCCATGCCGTTGACCCAATTGCAGGCCTCCCGCTGGACAGGGGCGAGATTCGCCATGGAGAGGCTGAAGCTCTCGAAGAGGGGTGCGATGTCGTCGAAATCGTCCTTCTCTATCTTTTCCACAAGGGAGAGAAGGGTGCCCAGTTCCCCTTCCCGGGTCAGCAGCGCCTGCCGGACGTCCTCGTTCAGGTTGAGGGGGGCGACCACCTCCTCGATGGGCATCTTGAGCAGCGCGTCGGCAAGGGAGAGGATGCCGGTCATGAAGGCGCGATCGGGGTAATCACGGTCAAGGCGCGCGGTGGGCTGCTCAGCGATGATGAGCTCCATGAGGCGGGCCCGGGTGGCGGCCATGACAAGGAGCGGGTTGTCGCCCACCGCCTGCACATTGTTGGCGAAAAGCGCCATCATGGCCCAGCGGCGCAACTGGTGGTAACCGAGCACCATGATCGCATGGCGCATGCTGGTAATCCTGGTTTTGAGCCCCACGGAGACGGAGTTCACCAGCCGCAGCAGGTTGAGGATCAGGTTCGGGTTCTGTTTGAAGGTATTTTCCAGCTCGCCGATCTCCACCTCGGCCACGAGCTGGTTGAAGAGCTTGACGATGGCGAGGCGCCCCACGTCGACGCGGGTGCGGGTCAGAACCACGGGGCGAGCGAAGTAGTATCCCTGGAAGTAGGTGAACCCGAGGGACTCGCAGATCTCGTACTGCTCGTGGGTCTCAACCTTCTCGGCCAGCAGCTTCGGCTTCCAGCGCCTGAACGTCTCCAGCTCCCGGGGCAGATTCTCCATGCCGGTCCGGAAGAGATCGACCTTGATAACGTCGACAATCTCGTAGAGGGGCTCGTAGACCGGCTCGTAGACATGGTCGTCGAGGGCGATGGAGAACCCCTTCTCCTTGAGGTCGCGGCAGCGGGCTATGACCGTATCGGTAATGGGAACGTGCTCCAGAAGCTCAATGACGACCTTTTCCGGGGGGAGGAGTTCGAGGGCCTCGCTCATGAGGACGTCGGCGTTAACGTTGATGAACCCCTTGTGCTTGCCGAGGATCTCCCGGAGGCCGAAGCTGGAGAGGGCGTCAAAGATGACGCTGGCGCTGGCCTGGAGATAATCGGTCACGTTGGCATGGAGCGTATCGGCCGAACGGAACAGGAGCTCGAAGCCATAGAGCTTCTGCTCGCGATCCAGGATCGGCTGACGGCCAAGAAAAAACTTTTCTTCTGGCATTGATACACTCCGTAGTGGTGAAAGGGCTGCGAACGTCAAATCAGCATACCCCGGTGGAAGGCTGGAAGCAAGCCCTCACTCTACCTCAACACAGCCGCAGCACTTCCCGGGCGATGGCGTCCAGGGGTACCACCCGGTCGGCTCCCCCCCGCTTGATGGCCTCGTTGGGCATGCCGAAAACAACGCAGCTGGCCTCGTCCTGGGCGATGGTAACGGCGCCGGCATCCTTCATCTCCTTCATGCCGCTGGCGCCGTCGTCCCCCATGCCGGTCATGATGACCCCCACGGCGTTCTTGCCTGCATAGCGGGCCGCCGAGCGGAACAGGACATCCACGGAGGGGCGGTGGCGGGAAACCAGGGGCCCGTCCTTGATCTCCACGTAGTAGCGGGCGCCGCTTCGCTTGAGGAGCGTATGCCGGTTGCCGGGGGCGATGAGGGCCCTCCCCCGCATGACCGTGTCGTTGTCGGCCGCCTCCTTCACCGTGATGCGGCATATGCCGTCGAGCCGCTGGGCAAAGGCCCGGGTAAACCCCTCGGGCATGTGCTGGACGATAACGATGGGGGGCGCGTCGGCCGGAAGCGCCTCCAGGAATACCCGCAGGGCCTCGGTGCCGCCAGTGGAGGCCCCCACGACCACCACCTTCTCGGTGGTCTGGATCATGGCCTTGGAGCCGGGCTTCTCCAGAATGACATCGGCCGACAGTTTGGGAGCAATCTCTTTTCCGGTACGCGGAGTGATCTTGCGCATCCGGGCCTGGCTAGCCGCCTTCACCGCGTCGCAGATCCTCACCCGGGACTCCTCCAGGAACTGCCTGGTGCCGAGCTTCGGCTTCTGGATGATCTCCACCGCCCCGTATTCCAGGGCCTTGAGGGCCGTTTCCGAACCGCTCTCGGTGAGGGTCGAGCACATGACCACCGGAATGGGGTGCTGGCTCATGATCTTTTTGAGGAAGGTGATGCCGTCCATGCGTGGCATCTCAACGTCAAGGGTGATCACATCGGGCACCTGCTCCCGCATCCGCTCGGCGGCGATGAAGGGATCGGCCGCCGGGGACATGACCTCGATGTGGGGGTCCGAGGAGAGGATGTCGGCCATGGTCTGGCGCACCACGGCAGAGTCGTCAACGATGAGTACCTTGATCTTCTTCATGGTCTTCCCTGTACCACGGGTTTTGTTACCCCGTCTGTTTCACTCCGTCTCCCTGATGGAGTCGCTTCAGGAACACATCGCCGGTGTGGGTCACGAAAAAGAGCTTCCGTCCCCTGATTCCCCCCACGTCGCAGGTGCTCACGTCGAGCCCCGACGCGGCAAGCACCTGGGTGGCTATCTCCACGTTGCGCCTCCCCACCCCCATTCGGCTCCCTCCGACGCCGATCATGTCGGCTCCGCCGAAGATCTTCACCTCCAGACGACGCCGATGTACGCCGTGGGCCGAAAAGGTCTCGAGCATGTGGAGAATGGAGGTGTCAACATAGCGGAAGGCGTC
Organism: Geobacter sp.; assembly: GCF_030834625.1. Classification (NCBI taxonomy): domain Bacteria; kingdom Pseudomonadati; phylum Thermodesulfobacteriota; class Desulfuromonadia; order Geobacterales; family Geobacteraceae; genus Geobacter; species Geobacter sp. The sequence goes on along the minus strand of NZ_JAUQXO010000080.1, from coordinate 6,273 downwards.
GGTCCGGGGCCCCTCGGGGAGCAGCGCGTGGCAGATGGCCGCGGCGCCGCTGAGGCGGTCGAACATGGTGACCGATACGCAGGAGCCGAGGACCGTGGACACCACCGTGGGGCCCGTGGCGAAGTGCAGCTCGCCCGGCTTCAGATAAACCCTGGTGAGATCGGGCGGAAGGTCTCTCACGACGGTTTCCGGTAGATGGTCGAAGACACCTGGACCAGGGGCACGTCAAGCCCCGACAGGGTTTCCGAGTGCCCCATGAAGAGGTACCCCCCCGGAATCAGCTGCCGGCAGAACTTGTTGAGGAGTTTCTCCTGGGTCCTCTTGTCGAAGTAGATGATGACATTGCGGCAGAAAATGATGTCCATGGGCTCCCGCAGGCCGAAATCATCGTCCATGAAATTGAGCCGGCGGAACCTGATGCGGCTGCGCAGCTCCGGTGCGATGCGGACAAGACCCTTCTGGCCGTCCTTCCCCCGAAGGAGATACTTTCGCTTGAGGGGAAGGGAAACCGGCTCGACCCGCTCCTCGTCGTAGATGGCCATCTTCGCCTTGTCGAGGACGGTGGTGCAGATGTCGGTTGCGAGGATGCTGTAGGAAAAGCCCTGGTTCTGCTCGGCGAATTCCGCCAGGACCATGGCGAGGGTGTAGGGCTCCTCCCCGCTGGAGCAGCCGGCGCTCCAGAGGGAGAGTCCCTTGCGGAATCCGACTCCCCGGGATTCTGCCAGGTCCGGCAGGGCCTTGGCCACCAGATAGTCGAAGTGGGCCGGCTCCCGGAAGAAGTCGGTCTTGTTGGTGGTGACCACATCGATGAGGTGGACCAGCTCGAGGCCGGCCCCCTCGCGACTGAAGAGGTAGTCGGCGTAGCCCTGGAAGCTCCCCATGCCCAGGGTCCGGAGCCGCTTCTGGAGCCGCGCCTCCAGCATCGTCTTTTTGGCCGGCGGCATCTTGATGCCGCACTGGTCATAGATGAACTCGGCGAAGCGGGCGAACTCCCGCTCGGTCATGGCCGCCGGAAGGTTGCGGCTGTCAGTGGCTGCAGTCGGCATTCTGTTCGCTCCGGTCCCTGACCTTACGCCGCCTCGCCCGGCACGACCCCGGCGGTGGCGATCTCCTCACTGGTGAAGGTCCGGTCGATATCGAGAATCATGATGAACTGCCCGTCGTGCTTCCCCATCCCCAGAATGAAGTCGGTGTTGAGCTTGGTCCCGATGCGGGGGGCCGGCTCGATCTGCTCGGGCTCCAGCTCGAAGACCTCCTGCACTGAGTCGGCCAGGGCGCCGATGATGATGGTTTCCCCCTCATGGTTAACCTCAACGACAATGATGCAGGTGTTGACGGTTTTCTCCGTCTCGGGCATGCCGAACTTGAGGCGCATATCCATTACCGGCACCACGCTTCCCCGCAGGTTGATCACCCCGCGCATGAAACCGGGGGTCTGGGGAACCTTGGTGATGGAGGTGAACTCAAGGATCTCGCGAACCTTTGCCACGTCCACGGCAAATATCTCGTCCGCCAGCTTGAAGGTCAGGTACTGCCGTGTCTCAGTTATTGCAGCAACGCTCATGGTGAACCTCCTCGTGAAATCGGGCCGGGGCACGGGCATAAACGAACTGTCCACACGCCCATCACCTGTAATACATATCGACAGGGGATGTACTTTCTTTAGAGAACTCAGGAAATACCTGACACCCCCACCTGAACCCCTGAAAGGGCCCGGGACGCCATGCTCAGCCGCGGCGTCCCGAGCCCTTTCAAACCACCCGTTCAGAACCGCTCGAACTCTCCGTCGAGCCCGTCGCGCCCCCCCTCCATGTCGAGGATGACTCCGCCTGCGGCGACCCGGACCGGTTTGTGATAGCCGTTCGCATGCCCGTTGACGGAGGAGCTTTCCCCATGGTCCGCGGGAGCCTTCCGGGGGGGCGTCTGACGGCGACCGCTGATCGATGACACTTTTCGGGCAGCCGCCCCTTCGCCGGTACGGAAGAAGGCAATGGTTCCCTGGAGCTGCTCCGCCTGGCTCGCCAGCTCTTCGCTTGTGGAGGCCATCTCTTCGCTGGCACTGGCGTTCTGCTGGATCACCTGGTCCAGCTGCTGGATCGCCTTGTTGATCTGCTCCGCGCCCGTGTCCTGCTCCTTGCACGCCGCGCTGATCTCCTGCACCAGCTCCGCGGTCCGCTGGATGTCGGGCACCATGCGGGTCAGCATCTCCCCGGCGGCCTCAGCCACCTGCACGCTGGTGGACGACAGCTGGCTGATCTCGGCCGCGGCGTGCTGGCTCCGCTCGGCAAGCTTCCGCACTTCGGCCGCAACCACCGCAAACCCCTTGCCGTGCTCGCCGGCCCGGGCCGCCTCGATGGCTGCGTTGAGGGCTAGGAGGTTTGTCTGCCGCGCAATCTCTTCGATGATGGAGATCTTGCCGGCAATCTCCTTCATGGCATGGACCGTTTCGGCAACGGCTTTGCCACCCTGCTTGGCGTCGTCGGCGCTCTTCACGGCAATCTTCTCGGTCTGGATGGCGTTGTCGGCGTTCTGGCGGATATTGGAAGACATCTGCTCCATGCTGCTCGATGCCTCTTCCGCCGCGGCTGCCTGCTCCGTGGCACCCTGGCTCATCTCCTCGGAGCTGGACGAAAGCTCCTGGCTCCCCGACGCAACGTTGTCGGCGGCGCTCTTCACGTCGGCTACCACACCTTTCAACTTCTCAATCATGTTCTGCATGGCCAGGAGAAGCGTGCCGGTCTCATCCTTGCTCTTGGCCTCGATGGCCACGGTCAGGTCTCCCTCGGCAAGACGATTGGAAACGGCCAACGCCTCGCCCAGGGGGCGGGTAATTCCGCGGGTGATGAAAAAGCCGACTACAATCCCGATGGCGATCGCCACCCCCGACACCACCAGCATAAAGAAGCGCGCATCGGCATAGGCCGCCTGAGCCTCGGTGTGGCGCATCGCCATCCGCTCCTCCTGGTAGCGGATGAGTGCGGTGAATGCATCCTTGATCTTCACGTCCAGGGGATACGCCTCCCGGTTAAATTCCGAAATGGCCTCGGCGGTCTTGCCCGCGAGGCTCAGTTCCATCACCTCGTCGTTGGCCTTGCGGGCCGCACTGATGGCCCCCTTGGCGGCTGCAATCAGCTCCTTGCCTTTATCGGTATTTTCCAGCTTTTCCAGCTTCTCCATGGCCTCACGGTACTCGGCCCGGTGCTTATCCACGTCCTGCTTCGCCTCGAGCCTGCCTGCCTGGTCCTTTACCATCATCAGCTCGATCTCTTCGATGAGGTTGTTGATATCCGTCGTAACATCATTGGCGAGCTTGATCTTCGCGTAGTTGACCGTCACGATCCGTTCGAGCAACTCGTCGATGGTCCCCATTCCCCTGATCCCCAGGAAAGCCACCCCGCACAGCAGCAGAAGCGTTACGCCGAACCCCACCCCCAGCCGAACACCAATTTTCAGATCTCCCAATTTCATTGCATGCCCTCCTTCAAGAAGAATAGATACGACATCGCCATCAGGTTCTTCGGTACAAGGTCAGGGATTTCCCTACCCGCCTACCTATCTATTCGGACTTTTCGGAGCGTACTTTAATAGAATTTTGCTAATAATAATTCAAACGATACGTTTTCATGCAACCTTACGCAACCATTCGACATTCTTGACCAGATTGCCGTATCTCACTGAAATATAGCGAAAAAAGCAAACTGTATTATAAAAAAGGCAGCCGCCTCAGCACGAGGGGCTGCCATTGATTCCAATCCGCAGCAAAGACATCACACCCCCGTCAACCTGCCCCTTTTACTCGGGGAGAGGATGGTTGAAGGCCGGATGAGGGGAGACAGATTGTGGCATCAGAACTTCTCGAACTCTCCGTCAATGTGGTCGCTGCCACCCATTTCGTAGGCAAACCCGTTGGCAGCGGAGCGGGACTTCTCCCCATAGCCGTTGGCAGGAACAGGAGCGCTGCCGGCGGCCATGTGCCCCACCTGGATCCGCTTCGTCGATTTAGTGGGTTTGGGTGCCTGCTTCCTGCGCCCCTCGTCGCCGAGCCGGAAGAAGCTGATGGTGGCCTGGAGCTGCTCCGCCTGGCTGGCCAGCTCCTCCGAGGTGGACGACATCTCTTCGCTGGCCGAAGCATTCTGCTGGATCACCGTATCCAACTGCTGGATCGCCTTGTTGATCTGCTCTGCTCCCGTGTCCTGCTCACGGCAGGCGGCGCTGATCTCCTGCACCAGCTCCGCCGTCCGCTGAATGTCGGGGACAATGGTTGCCAGGAGTTCCCCGGCCCGCACCGCCACCTCAACGCTTGAAGAGGATAGTTCGCTGATCTCGCCGGCGGCCCGCTGGCTCCGCTCGGCCAATTTCCGCACCTCGGAGGCCACCACCGCGAACCCTTTGCCATGCTCCCCGGCCCGGGCCGCCTCGATGGCCGCGTTGAGCGCCAGGAGGTTCGTCTGCCGGGCAATCTCCTCAATGATGGAGATCTTGCCGGCGATATCCTTCATGGCATGCACCGTGTTGCCCACCGCTTTACCCCCCTCGATGGCGTCGGCGGCCGACTTCATGGCAATCCGCTCGGTCTGGGTGGCGTTATCGGCATTCTGCCTGATGTTGGAGGCCATCTCCTCCATGCTGCTGGACGCCTCCTCGGCGGCGGCCGCCTGTTCGGTGGCCCCCTGGCTCATCTCCTCGGAGGTGGAGGAGAGCTGCTGGCTCCCCGATCCAACGTTTTCGGCGGCGGAGACAATGTCGGACACCACCTCGCGCAGCTTGGCCACCATGGCGGACAGGGCCCGCATCAGCTCGTCCTGGGCCGAGCGCTCGCGAACTTCAACCATCAGGTTGCCGCCGGCAATGTCCTGGGCCAGCTTCGTAACGGAGTTCATGGAATCGATGAGGCTGTTCAGGTTGTTCTTGATCTCGTTGAAGTCCCCCTTGTATTCCTCGCTGATTCTTTCGGGGATGTCCCCCCGGCTGATGCGGTCGAGGGAGACCGCGGTCACGTGGATCGGGGCGACAAACGCCTCGATCAGCCGGTTGATCCCGCCAAGCAGCTGGCGCCACCCCCCGTTGAACGCGGCGGTGTTCCCCCGCTGGTCGAGCTTCCCCTCCTGCACGGACGTGATGAGGAGATCGGTCTCTTTCTGGAGATCGTTGAGGGTCGTCAGCATCCGGGCAAGGTTGCGGGCGAGGATGTCCTGTTCGGAGCGGACTTGCACCGTGACCGACAGATCCCCCTCTGCCACCTTCTCGGCGGCGCCGGCGAGAACCCGCATGCTCTCCACCATGTTCTTCATGGAGGTCAGGAGCCGGCCGGTTTCGTCCTGGCGGTCCACCTCAATCTCCACCGACAGGTCACCCTCGGCGAGGCGGTTGCTCACGTCCATGGCCCGGGCAAGGGGCGCGGTTATGCTCTTCGTGATAAAGAAGGAAATCAAGATACCGATGACTACGGCCACAGCCGCCATGGCGAGGAGCACCACCGTAACCTGACCGACGGCGGCCACACTGTCGCGGCTGTTGGACATGGCTTCGTCGACCTGGGCCTTCTGAAGCTTTTCCACCGCCACGATGAGCACTCCGTGCTCCCGGTCGAACTCCTTCATGAGGGGATTGCCCGCCGTGATCCCCTTATCGATATAGACCTTCGCCATCAGGACGCCGCTTTCGTAGAAGCGGTCGAGTCCCCGCTCCAGGTCGTCAAGATCCTTCAGGGCCGTTGCGTCGTTCTCGCGTCGGAACATCTCGCGGTATTTGGCGATCTCCCCCTTGGCGGATGCCATTGCCTTTTCGGCCTCTTTGAAACCACCGGTGTCATGGGTAGCCGCCACATCGGTCAGGTTCTCCGTCAGCTCGGTTAAGGCCAGGTCCAGCTCGTAGGCGCTCATCAGATAGGGGAGAGATTCCTCCGCCACCTGCCGCGACTCCCGTTCGACCCCCCTGAGCATAAAGATGGTCACCAGTACCGCCACCGCGAAGATGGCGAGGACCGACCCGAAACCGATCCCGAGCCTCTTTCCCACATTCATGTTCTTGAACATTTTCGACTCCCCCCTGTCCTGCAGCTAGGCTCTTTCCGCATACTCCATCAGGATTTTCCTGACACTAATGAGGATATCGGCCATATCCGGAAAAACTTGAGCCTCTTGCAAAAGTGCATGCGACAAGCTGAATATAGTTGATTTTGTTGCATAAAAGTCGAGCTTCAAGGGTAACCATCTGATATTATTGGTTTGCGAGACAAACAATAACAGAAGGAGTACCCATGAAGCTCAAGGA
>NZ_JAUQXO010000079.1:0-37934 GCF_030834625.1 Geobacter sp. | reverse complement strand
ACAGAAGGAGCTACTGCAAAAGCTGGGAGTCAAGCCGATTCCAAGCCAGCTTAAGGACGTTGTAGTGTAAAAAACCGGAGGCCAAATCAGCTAACTTGCTGATTGTGCGACAGTTGTGTCCTGCAAAGTGTCAAACTTCGGGTGGCCCCTGAATTCGTGCATTTCTGCATAACGGTTGTGAGCACACCGGCGGCTTATGTCGCCCGGTGCTGCGCTTAGTTGAAACATTCATATCATTACTTATTATCAAGAAATAAAATATCGGTTGCGCTTTTTATAGAAACTAATTTTTCTCTTGGCACTATGATGGTTTTTCTGGGGGCATAAAAAGCAAAAAGATTTTCAGAGGCTTCTACAAGGTGACCTGTAGCTGTTTTAGTTCCACTTTCATCATATGACATAACGTAAATTTGAGGTTCGATAATCCTTTTATTTTCAATCTCACGGTCCACTTTATTTTTTATGCTAACTCCTTCCTTAAAAGCAATTTCCTTTGACATCCCTGACGGCACTACAAACAGCAGCGCTGAAAAATATAATAGGAACAAAAGGCTCGCAAGGTTGAAGCCCTTATCAAAGACATTTAGTTTTACTTCTACGTCTGTAATAATTTTGTTCCTTATTTTTTGCCAAGTTTTCGTTTTAGAAAATTGATGACATATAGCAGCGACAACAACTATAGCCCCGCATAGCCCTAAAAATGGTAGTAACCCCTTCACCCAAAGTCTCAAGAGGGCGTTGTAACCTGCAAAAAGAACTCTATCGAGTTGATATGGGAACAACACTGGATTAACACCGAAAGCTTCAAGGTATCCTTCATGGTACGCATTACCGTACAAGTACAGAACTGCGGTAAAAAGAGCCAAAACAAGTGCCCCGCTAAGGACTTCAAATGCCTTAACCAGACTTCTCTTCGTCATAACATTTCCTTAGTTGTTTTCAACGGTTCGGCTGTGAGCGGGGCGGCGCTTTCTTGCCGCATCCGCTCTACTAGCCTGGTTATACAGTTCTATTGATCATCTGATTTGATCATTTCTACGTAGTTCAAAGGCTTTATTAGAACTTGTACGCCATCTGGCGTTCTTCCTGTTTCAAAGACAGTTCTCCAGTATTCATAAGGATTTTTCCCAGAGAAGATCGTACTTGACATACTTCGATCCCTCCAAAGAGGTAACATCTTTAAATTTTTAATAAAATTACGGATATTTTTCCATAATTGTTCGGGAAAGACTTCTTGGAACATTCTGTTCTGTTCATAAAGTCTTCCAGTATTTGCAAAATAGTTTTCTATTACTTTTCGCAAATACAAGAGCCAGCTATATATGATTTCTTCCTTACTGATTCTATAAGCTACAAGATGATCATCAGTAATGTCAGTGTCTTTCCTGTCAATTATCTTTTGTTCGATTCTATACACGCCTACTTCTGGCTTGAACTTTCCACAGTAGACCTCATCTGCAAATATATTTAGAAGTTTAACAAGTTGAGTTATCTCTAGCTCACGTGGGTTCAGCCCCTCATCGGATTTATAACCAAAATTTGTTCTCAATATTAGTTTTGTGTCTATGAACAACGACAGGAATGTCTTTTCAAATGCGGAATATGATATTGGCAGTTCTTTTGCTTTTCCTTCAAAATCAACAAAATCTTTTAAAATATTTTCTTTTGCATAAGTTATTGTGTGTTTTAAACTGTCAATAATGTATTTCTTTATATTAGCTTCACCCTTAAAATAGTCCACAAGCTGTTCTTCAGAAAAATCAAAGTTATCCTCAGATAGATTATGATCAATTTGATATTTTCTTATACGCTCATAATATAAAGTATTGTTCAATTGGCGCATGATTGACTTATCGAAAGCAATTTGGCGAAGCGTACTACCAGCGTTTGTATTTGTTTCTGTCAGTCTGTCTACGTTAGGTTCAAGGAATAGACGTAATAGAAGTCGTTTGTTGCCAAGTAGAATTTGCGCAACAGCTTTGTGTTGGCCGTCAAACACCATAATCTTGCCGTTATTGATTCTTGCCAGAGTTAGATGTAATTGCGGATTACCTTTTTGGAATTCTTTAACAAGCAGAGAAATACTGCTATTAATACCTCTCGGGTTTATTAGCGAATCATGATGGATATATTCTATTGGAACTTCAATAAAACATGTTTGTTCTTTAGAAAACAAGTCAGTAAACACGTTATTGTACTGCAATGTACTGTCTCCACATTTATCGAATGAGTATTTAATCCGCGAATCATCAACTTTATAAGAAAATTCGTGTTTGCCACCGCCATGGTATGCAAGAATATCTTTTAACGAGGCTGATCTACTTTCATCATTCTGGATATTATCTTGGATCTTTTTTAATCGATGAAGAACTCTTGCAATATATAGGTTGGAATCTTGTTTTGATTTATTGCAACTCTCGTGAGTTAGTGCAAAGTTATCTTCGGAATCTTTTCCCCTTACTGCTAAAGGAGTGATATGGTCAATATTAGTAGGCTGAATATCAATGTCAATTTCATCCTGACAAATGAAGCACTTGCCATTCTGAATCTGGTGTAGATTCTTTCTAAGCTTTAAATCTTCATCGGCGCTGAGACTCGATAGAAATCTGGAAGACATACAACCTCCTAAAATTAAGTAGCTTTTTGATTCTCCGGCCTTAATGCGTTTCAAGTACTCGAAGCGAAGTATGTCGTCCGCATCGAATTGGTACTTACACCAATCGCCATGGGCCAGAGTCTGAAACCCGCTCTACCTTACCCTCTGCTTCCAGTTCCCTCACTATTGCTGAAACCCAGTATTGTTGGTTGGATGATGTGGCTTTAGGATAATCACCCCAGTCAAAGCCGCACCTCTTGAATATTTGCGCCAACTTCATGCCTTCCTTTCCCGGCTGGCAATCTCCAGTAGCAATCATAAATTCCAGTACAAGAAATTTGGCAAGTTTCCGGATTTCTTCCCCTCGGTTCTGAAACTGGGGCATATATTTCTCCTTTTTGTATAACTCATTCTTGAGCGGTTCACGCGCACGCGCGTGAACCGCTCATCCCCCCGAATGGAACATTTCTACATATCACCACGCCATTCGAACAAAACCTGCATATTCAACTCTTCCAGCCACCACCTACTGGCTGGTGCGGACCGAAAACTGCGCTCATTATAATGATCGATGGTTCAACCGCAAGGTTTCCTTGCTTCGGGGAGGAGAATCAGCTGAACCTTCCGGGGTTATCCGCCGACAACGGCCGCGATGATTTTGACAGCAAAATAGAGCACGATGCCCGCCAGGACGATGCCGGCCGCGACGTAGGTGTAGTGAGGAACAAAGGTGGGTTCGTGCTTGCCCTTCCCGATCCTCCCGACCAGCTTCGGAATCAGGAATACCAGAGCAGCCACCAGCAGATACGGCACCAGCCCATCAAAATCCATCCTCTGTTCCCCTCTCCTGCGCCACATTCCGCCCCATGTTTCACCTCTTATCTGGAAACATAGTTCTTTCTTCTTACCTGGCGGCGCCCTCGAGAATCTCCTTCACTTTATCCTTGGACAACTTGCCGCTTGCGGTCGCCACGGCGCTTCCCCCCTTGTACAGCATCATGGCCGGAACCTCCTTGACCGCCAGTTGGTCGGCAAGCTTCCGGTTCCCATCCACGTTGATGTTCACGAATTTAACCTTGCCGGCGTAGGCGCCGCTTTCCGTCTCGATCACGGGGATGAACTCACTGCACGACGCGCACGAATCGCCCCAAAACGTGACCGCCACGGGAAGGTTCGACGTGAGCACTTCCTCCTCGAACTCATCCTCCTCGATCTCGATAATTTTCGAGCGGAACATCTCTTTCTTGCAGAAGATGAGATAAGGCTTCTCCTGCTCCCTGGTCTGCTTCACATTGAGAACGACTACCGGCCCCTTCGTGTTGGTGTCGCGACTCATCCGGCTGTACATCCGTTCCGAGGAGGCCTTGGACAGTTCGTCAGTAATGTTGTTGGCTTCAATGGCCTTGAAAAGGTCCTCCAGCTTGGTGCCGGGGATCGGCTTACCGCCGACACCAACTATTTTGTACCCCTTCTTCAGCCCGGTTTTTTCGATGGCGGAGCCCGGGAGGACCTGGAGCACCCAGAAGCCGTCGGACATGGCGGCAAAGGTGACCCCCGGCAGGCCCACCTTCCGCTTCAGGGCGATCAGCTCCTTCATGCGCGCCATCTCTCCTTCCACCGCGGCCCGGTCGGCCGCTTGCGGCTGCAGTGCAAGGTAGGCGCGATACTCCCTGATGGCCTTGGCCGGCTTGTCCGATTCGGCGGCAAGCTGCGCCAGGTTGTAATGGATATCGGGCCACGTGGGGGCCAGGGCGGCGGCCGCCTCGAACTCGGCCATGGCGGCCAGGAAATCGGCGGATGTGTCCGCCTTCTCGATCAGGGCCAGGCCAGCCGTGAAGCGCTCCCTGGCCGATGGGGGGACTTCCTCCTGGGCGAAAGCCGGCAATGCGGTCAGGAGGCAGAGGGCCCAGATGAGGATGAAATGTCGCGGGGCTCTGTTCATGGTGGTAATCCTTTCAACGCAGGTTATTTTTCGGTGCATCAACGTGGCATTGCCAGTGGGGTAACGACGAAGTAGGGGGAGTTGTAGAAGTCGGCCGGGCTGAAATCGATCCCGTTCTCGACCTTGATCCGGTCGAAGGATTTCGGCAGGAACTTCCCGGCATTCCGCAACAGCGCCCAGTTGGATTCCGAACAGACCACCTCATCCTTGCCCACCACGCCGTAGTTGGTATCCCCCCACCAGCTGTCCGATGCCTGCTGGTAGTTCTGCTTGTGCATCGCCATTGCCGCTTTATAGAGGGCTTCCCCTTCTTCCGGCCGCAGCGGTTCGGCCAGCTTCCCCAGGGTGGCCACGTCCATGCCGCGCTGGCCGTACGTGTTCTGAAAATCCTTCTCCGTGAGAATGCGCGGCCCCTCCCCCGGCTGGTTGTCCAGGAAGAGTTTCGTGCCGTTGACCTCCTTCAGGTAGATGACGGTGTGGGAGGCGAACGACTTGTTCCCTCCTGAGGTAGCAGCGTTGTCCCCCAGGGTTATGGGGTTGAGATTTTTCAGGCGGCCGTCCTCGGGCTCGATGAGGAGCACGTCGCCGGACTGGAGCTGGCTGAAGGTTTTGCCCGGCAGGGGCGGCACGTTAGCCATGAGCGCGCGCTGGATGGACCCGGCGGTTTTGTTGGGCTCTCTGAGCCGGTCCCGGATCAGCTGCTGCTGCTTTTTCTCCCACGCGGCGTACTGGGTTTCAAACTCAACCTGCTCCCGTATCGCCTCGATGTTCTTGTCGCCGCTTTTCGCCAGGAAGAGGGTCCGCTCCAGTCGTTTCATCATGAGTTCGGCATTACCCTTGTTTTTCAGGCTCCCGGCCTGGGCATCCCTGGCCCTGGCCAAGGCCTGACGGGCAACCGCTTCCGCCTGGGCATTCCCCTTCTGCCGGGCAAGCCCCAGGATGGTTTCCGAGCTACTGATAGAGGCGGCGCTTTTCTTCAGCTCGTCATCGTATTTCCTGATATCCCCGGCGATTGTTTCCTTCAGCGCCTGGAGCTTGAAGATCTCGCCGAGCAGTTCGTTTCGGTCCGCGCCGGTCGTTTGGGCGTGGGAAACGGAAACACCGCCGAGCGCTACGAGCAACAGTGCCGAAATGATGATAAATCTTCCCATTGCGTTTTCCCCGGCGTTCACTGTGCGGCGGCACCCTGCACCAGTTCCGCGAGCCTGGCGTTATCCACCCTGCCGACGGTGCTCGAAACCAGGGCACCACCCTTGTACACCATCATGGTGGGGACTCCCTTCACTTCCAGACTCTTGGTGAGTTTCCGGTTCTCATTCACGTTGACGTTGACGAACTTGACCGTGCCCCCATGCTTTGCGCTTTCCGCTTCCACGGCGGGAACAAGATCCTGGCAGGGGCCGCAGTCGCTGCTCCAGAAGGTCACCACCACCGGCAGGCGTTCCTTGATGACTTCATCCTCGAACTCGTCCTCTTCGATCTCGATCACGCTGGAGCGGAACATGCTCTGCTTGAAGAACAGCTTGCCGGCGTCGCTGGAACCGGGAGCGATGACGGTAAACGCGATGGCCGGCCCCGTTTCCTCCACCGTATTGCCAGCGGCGTCCGGCTGGGTCGCCCGCATGAACTTCTGGGACCGTGCGAAACCCATTTCCGACCTGAATCCGGCCGGTATCTGCCCGGGCTGTTTCTTATCTTCGCTCTTGGCCGCGGCTACCTTGACGGACTGGGTCTCAATAGCCCGGAAAAAACCGTCCAGCTTTGCCCCCACAACCGATTCATCCTCGACGGCGACGATCTTGTACCCTTTCCTCAAGAGGGTTTTCCCCACCCTTGACCCGGGAGCGAGCTCCATGACCCAGATGCCGTCCGGCATGGCGGCAAAGACAACGCCGGGTAGGCCGAGCTTCCGTTTTCGGGCGATCATCTCCTTCATCCGCGCGATATCCCCTTCCACCGCGGCCCGGTCCGCCGCCTCGGGGGCCAGCGCCAGGTAGGCGCGATACTCCTTGATGGCCTTGGCGGGCTTGTCCGTCTCGGCGGCAAGGCGCGCCAGGTTGTAATGGATGTCGGGCCACCGGGGGGCAAGGGCGGCGGCCGCCTCGAACTCGTTGGCGGCGGCAAGAAAGTCGGCGGGCTTGTTCGCCGTCTCGATGATGGCGAAGCCGGCCTTGAAGCGTTCCTGGGCCGCCTCGGGAATGTCCTCCTGAGCCAGGGCCGGCAAAGCGGCCATCAGAGTTACAGCCAGCATGATGATGAGGTGTCGCACGGTTTTGTTCATTGCTTTGCTCCTTTCGGGGCCTGCCCGGCGCCCGGCGCCACGGCCATTTTCCCCACTTCGTTCAGGGCGTCGATCTCCAGCTGCAGCTTCTTGACCCCGGCATCGGCCTCGTTCTTGAGGGTGGTGGCCGTCTCCAGCTCCTTCATGGCTGCCGCCAGCAGATCGTCGGTTTCCTGCTTTTCCTCGGGGGGAAGCACGGCGGTCTGCCGGTTTTTCAGCTCCTCGACCGTTTTCTGTTTTTCGGCGACCTGCCCGGCGGCATCCCGCTGCTTTGTTTTTGCCTGCTCGATCAGGGGGAGGCGCAGGTGCACCTCCTCGATCATGGTCTGGTAGAGGTCCATGCGAAGTTCAGCGGCTCCCCCCGGCATGGGTGGCTCCGGGAAATTCCTGTCGCATCCGGCCATGGACTCTCCAGAGGGTTTCTCGGCGAAGGCCCGGTACTCCATGGCTCTTTGTTCGTCGCCGGCGGCCAGGGCCTTGGCTGACTCACCCGCCCAGTAGGCGCTGCACCGCAGCTGCCGCATGGCCTCCGACCGGTCAGCCAGCGTCACGGCACCCGGCCCTCGTATGCCGGCCAGGAGTTTCTTCTTTTTATTGTCGAACTCCTGCCGTTTCTGCTGCTCGTACTGGCTCTCCATGTCTCTGAGCTGTTGCTCCACCTTGGCGCGCCATTCGGCCGCGGCCCGCTCGTGCTCCGCCTTCTGGGCGGCGATCTGCTCGGGGGTCGGGCCGGAAGGCGCCGACGGAGGGGGGGAATTGATCCAGTTGATGAACGCGTTGGCGGCCATATCGGTTATGGACTGCATGACCTGCAGCTTCATCTGGTTCTTGAATGAGAGCCCCTTTTTTGCTCCCCCGTAGGAGGATGAGCCGCCGCCGGAAGGCTGGTCGCACACGATCTGCCCACCCCGGCAATAACAGGGGATGCCCTGGGCCGCATAGGCTTCGGCCGAGCCTTCGCAGTCCACCTCAAAGCCGGCCCGGGCCGTTCCCGGTCCTGCCACGGCTATCAGCAGGACGGCGGGTACAAACCGCAGCAGTAATCGTGAACACGTCATGATTCCCCTCCTCCACACTTTCTTGGGTGCTAATCGCGCGATCGGATGAAGGTCTTGATGACCCGCTCCCCATCGTGCTCGACTTCACAGACCACACGTCCCATGACCCCGCTGGCCGTGACCAGCATGTGCTGCCGCGTAGGGTCAGAGGAACTTTCGATGACGCGAAACCCGTTCTGCACCGCCTTTTCACGGGCACTGGCGAGAAGTGTTCCGCCAGTTGTCTCACGACAATATCGGACAAGCTTCTGCTTTGTCCGATAACCGTTAGCAGCGCTGATCAGGAAGAGAAAGGCAATCCCGATCAGTACCACCTGCATGGACTTCTTGAACATCTCAATCCCCCTCGCGTCACCTGGTCATGACCCAGACGCCGGCCAGAAATATCCCCGCAATGAGCAGCAGCAACCCCCACGACAGCAGGCTCGAACGGGCACTGTCCGCGGGGGGCGGCGTCTCTGTTTCGTGGGCGGCCAAATGCCTGGTAAGAGCCCTCGCCGACAGGAGGAAAATGACAACTCCGCCGAAACCCACCAGGAGCGACAGCATGATATCCCCCACCAGGGCCCCGGGCCTGCGCGTGATGATTACCACCGCCGCCGTGAACCCAATGACCGCCCCCAGTCCTCCCAGCAGCTTGCCGAGCATCTGGGGTAACTGTCTGAGTTCCGTTTTGGCCTGACGTACTATCTCTCCCATGATCCACCTCCAGCCATGCAGCAGCGCGGTTCACTTCTATCGCAAGCAACCCTATTTACTCCCCCCAGCCAGCTTTCCGAGTCGGGCGCGCACCTCTGCGGAAGCGGCATCGTCGGGATGCGCGGCGAGCCAGCGGGTGAGATTCATCTCCGCATACCCCCAGTGATCCCTGTATTCCGTCTCCACCAGGCCGCAGGTCAGCTGAAGGTCGGGCAGCCGCATCGGCTCGTCGCACAGGAACGTCACCCGCACCGGCATCCCGGGTGCGAGGCGGGCTGCCGTGGCGGCAACCTCGGCGGCATCCTTCATCTTCTGGGTATCCAGGGCCAGGATGATGTCGCCGGTCTTCAGCCCGGCACGCTCGGCGGCGCCACCCGGCACCACCCCCTGGACGTAGGCACCCCCTGCGGCCCGCTTCAGCAGCTTCATTCCGAGCTGGGGCTTTCCCTGCCCCCCCGGCGGAGGCTGCTGCATCTCGGGCACGACATCCACCTGGGCAGGGCGGTAGTCGGCCTCAGAGAGCTGGAATGCCTTTTCGCAATGCTTGTGGACCTCAAAACCCATATCGTATTGATTCCTGGCCCTGGCCGTCAGCTCCCGCACCCGGGCAAGATGGGTGACGAGCGCCAGCTCCCGGATCGCCGGGTCCTTTGACCCGGTGGCGGCATCCAGGGCTGCGTCGTCCTGTTCCAGGGTTCTAATCATATCCACCGCCTCGAAGAAGGTCGGCCCTTCCCCGAGGAACATGAGTTGTCCCTCTCCCGCGACGATCGAGGCGGTTTCATCCATCTGCCTGATGTAATCGTCCTTCGGGATATCGAAGAATGCGGATGTGGACAGTTTTTTGCCCGGCTTGAAGGTGGCCCCTTTCTGCAGCAGCAGGCGCACGATGCGCCGCAGGGCGATTTTGTCCTTCGGCTCCGAGCGGTCGTAGAGGGTGTTCAAAGCCACAAAGAGAGCAGAACGGGGCCGTCGATTCGGCTCCATCTGAACGACGGCGGTTGACGCCCCTTTTTCCAGCAGCAGCTGCACACAGCGTTCGTTGCCGCTGTAGATGGCTCTCCCCAAGGGGGAGAAGTGGAACGCACCGGCGATTTCGTTCAGGTCCGCCCCCCGCTGGATCAGGAGCGAGACAATCTCCTCGTTGCAGGTGGAACCGTACATTTCGCTGAATACGCTGCGCTTGCCGAGTTTGGTTTCATACTGGTAATTGGCCCCGTTTTTCAGCATGAACGCGGTAAAGTCGACTGAAAAGCTCTCCACCAGCGGCGGACCGCCTGGATACCGCAGTGCATTGACGTTGGCGCCGTGACGCACCAGGAGCTCGGCCTTGGCCCGCCAATCGCCGGCGTATTCCGTCCGCGCCAGCGGTGGATACCCTTCCTGGTCGGTGGCATTGGGATCGGCACCCCGCTCCAGAAGGAGCTGCACCGCCCGAGCGGTTCCGAATCTCACCGCCGTGGTGATGAGCGGCTCGCCATCGCCGGATTTGCTTCGGGCGTTCAGACCCTGGTCGAGCATGGTTTTGAGGGCGGCCAGGTCGTCACGGGAAATGGCTTGCTCGGCGGTGGCCTGACCGGTAAGGGTAAAGGACCATTCCCCGGCGGCAATGCCATCCACCTGCACCAGCATTCGATAGCGGCCGGGATAGTTGTTCGCCAGTTCATCGGTATACCGGAAAAATGCCTCTCCATCGCGGGTCCAGTGGGGAGGAGAATAGCCACGTTGGGCTTTTCCCCCGAGGGTGGCGAAGAGCTGGCCGCCGGACTGCTTGGTCACCTGATGGTTAGCGCTTTTCAGCATGCCGCCGTTCGGCTCGTGCCAGGAGACCGTGACCACATGATCCCCGCGGCTTCCGGCCAGTGATGCCTGGTCGAATTCGATCCGGGCGACGATCCGCCGCACTGCCTTGCGGTCGAAACTTTCCGCGAATCCCTTGGTATTGTCGAGGGAGTCGCTCTCGAAGAAGCTGACGCTGCTTATGGCAAGAGGGGCAGCCGCCTCGCCGGGAGCCACCGGCCTGACTGCCAGGTTGAAGCGCCCGAGATCCGCCAGGTTGTCGATGGCCAGCACCCCCAGGGAACTGTTGAAGAAGACATAGAGAGTTTCGCCGGCCAAGGCGATCCGGTGCGCCGATGAGGACATGATCTCCAGGGCGCCGTTCGGGCCGGCAAGGACGATCTCCCTGCCGGTGCTGACGAGGAGGCCGGCCGGTGTCATGGCCAGCCCCGTGACGTTGGATAAGGGATGGGTGTAGAGGGGCGTCTCCGTGCCGTCCTTGACGGCATACCGGACCACCGTGCGCCCCTTGGCCACGTAAAGGGCCTCGCCGTCGCCGGTGACGGCGGTTATGGCTTCGCCCGATTCGTAGGCCAGTTCCATGTCGAGGATGCCTCCCCCCTTGAGGGAACGGAGCAGATAGAGGGCGTGGCGGCCGCTCCGGGCATCGACACCGGCGCAGTAGACGGTGGTGCCGACGCTGGCCAGCACCTCGATCGTGCGCAGGGGGATTTTTGTCAGGGGCTGCAGCGCGGCGTAGGGAACCCCCTTCTTGTCGAGGGTCTTCTCCTTCGGTTCGGCAAGGAGGAACAGATCATTGCCGGACGCCAGCAGGAGCACGCCGTTGGCGAGGTGGGTCAGCCCCGAAAGAGTGGCGTTCACCGCCACCAGGTAGTTTTTGTCGGGATGGAGCAGGTGAAAATTCAAGTCACCGCTGAACGCCAGGACGGGCGAACCCGCGGCGTTCACGCTGAAGATGGCGTCGGTTCTCCCCTTTTCGGTGGGGGGAAGCACCCAGCGGGGCGCAATCTTTGCCCCCCGGGGGAGCAGAAACGTGGCCTCTCCGAAGAGCGGGGGCGCGGGTTCCCGTTCGACCGGTGCCGCGGGAGGAGTCTTTGCGGGAGCTGCCGCCGGCGACGGCTTGACAGCGGCCGACGGTTTTGGCGCCTTTTTGGCAACGGCCAGCCCCGTAGTGCTCAGAACAAGGACCAGAACCTGTGCGGCGATTGCCGGGAGTACGATAGTCCGTTTCATTATTCGCCGAACTGGACCCATGCCTTCACCCCTTTCCGTGATGCGGACAAATCCTCGTTGAAGCGCTTCCAGAAAGCCTCGGCATCAAAACTGGCGCCAGTCGCCGCTGCAGCGTCCACCATGAATCGGTTGAGGGCCTGATAGGCGACCTTGGAATACATCCGCCCCCCCTCCACGGCAAATTCTGCCCGGTCAGCCATCGGTTCGGGCATCTTCGAAATGATGAGGTCCGCCGTCTCGGCGCCGGCCGCGGAAACCCCGCCCTCCTGAGCCTTGACCGCGATCCGCCCCAGGCTCAAAAGCCGTTCGAAGCGGGTCTTGTAGGTCTCGCCGCGGGCCTTTTCGATGGCCTCGCCGGTCTCCGATTCAACGATCCCGGTAATCTTGTCCGCAAAAAAATCCGCCACGAACGCGGTGGTGACTGGATCACTGGGAGGGGACTTCGGGTTTGCGGCGGAGGAGAGCCGCCGGTCGGGGGATTTGATCGCCTGTGCGGCAGGGGTGTCAGACGTGCCGTCTTTCTGGACCATCTGCATGACGGAGTTCAGGAGGGCCTTGTTCACCACGCGGGGAAGCGAGAGCCGGAGTTTGTCCCGCTCCTCGTCGCTGCGGGGCTGCTCGGTAGCCGTAGCCCACAGCTCGTTGCGCCTGCGCAGGGCCGAATAGAAGGTTGCCGCGTCGGCGTCGGTGAGGGTCCCGTCCTTGTTGAGCCGGGCATAGAGTACGGCAACTGTATCCTGGGCAGCGAGATACTCCTGCCACTGCTGCGGCGTGAAGCCGGGGTAAGGTACCACGGCCCGGGGAGCCTGGACCGTCTTGCTCAGGGGCTTTGCGGCGGGCATGACGGCAACGAGCTGCCCCATCCGTTTGCGGTACTCCGACTGCTCCTTGCGGAGCTCTTCCAGACGCTGTTTCTCCCGCTCGGCGCGCCGCAGGTTTTCCTGGATAACCTTGTCGTTGGGGGATTTGCTCACGGCGTTCCGGTACAGATCCACGGCCGTCGCCCAGTCGCTCTTCTCGAAGGCGCGGTTCCCCTGTTCATTGAGGGTGAAGGCTTCCTGCTTGTTCTGCCGTTCCTCCTGCTGCAGTTTCTGCTGCCTCTCCTGCTCCCGCTGCTCCTGCCACTGGCTGATCCGGTCGACGAGGCTCGGGCCGCGTTCATAACCGTCGTTGCCGCCGTCATTGTACGAGCCCGAATCCCCGCACCCGCTGACGCATTCGGGATTGCTCGGGGGAGGAATGTACACCGACCCTCCACCGGTCATGGAGCGCAGCTGGTCGAAGGCCCCCGCAGATGCTTCCGGGACGAAAGCGGCAGCGGCGCACAACTGGCATGCCGCCAGGAGCAGAAGCCCCGACCCCCGGAGTGCTTTAGTAAACCTCGTGTCCTTAGTCATGGGAGGTCCCCCTCTCCGTGGCTCTCGGTTGATCGATGTATCTGCCGCCCGGGAAGAACCGCTGCGTCACCTGCTCAAAGACAGGGAGAAACTCCTGGAATTTTTCCTCCGTTGCGGTGTAGCGCAGGGCATAGAACCCCGGCTTCGCGGGAAGCACCACAAACCGCTCCCGAACCGGTACCCGCCTGGCATTCAAACCGGGCTTGATGTAAACCCCGGGTTTACCGGAAACGCCGGTGCCGCCTGCAACCGAACGCACACTGATTCTCTCGAAAACCATTCCTTCCCGGCCGGCAACCGTCATGGGGGTGATCGTGCCGTAGTCGTTCCCAGCGCCGTCCCCTTCCGGGGCCGACTGCGAGAACACCCTCAGGTAATGGTCCAGGGATGTGTACATCAGGTTCCCTTCCGCATAGTAGAAGATGGCTATGGTGACGGGAACTTCGCTCGGCGACGGGGCATTCAGGTAAAAGCCATGGGTCTTTTTCTCCTCGTTGCTCAGGCCGTAACCGGATCCGTAATTATCGATCCGCGACCAGTCCGGCGGTATGTCGCAGGAGAAGTAGTCCCCCACCTCCACGGTCACAAACCCGTAGGGGTCGGGAACCTCCGGGATCAGGTCGGCAGGCACGCCCGGCTGACTGGACGGTGCCCCCGAAGGAGCAGGAAGCGGCCCCGCCTGGGTTGGTCCGATCCCCGCCGCAAGCGCCGCCAGGAGAACCAGGGACGGCAGCAGGGCCCGCGGATTGCGTCTTTTCGTCACCACTGGCGATGCCTTCATATCGTGTTTTTCCCCCAATCCCTCAGCAGTTCCACAATCGATTCGAAGCCGCGCTCCTCCGCCAGCTGCCGGGGGGTCAGCCCCCTGTCGTTTCTGATGGACGTGTCGGCCCCCCGGGCAAGGAACAGTCTGACGAATTCTTCCTCGCCAAGGCCGACGGCGTAATGGAGCGGCGTGTCGCCGTACCGGCCGGCGACATTGAGGTCCGCGCCGGCGTCGAGGAGGAGGGTCGCGGCCTCCCGCGCCGCCGCGGAAACGGTGGCATGGAGCGGCGTGTATCCCTTGTTGTCCGTGAAATTCAGATCGGCCCCCTTTGCCAGCAGCAGGCGGACCATCCCGGCATTGCCCCTCCGGCACGCCTCACGCAGGGGGGTATACCGGTAGATGTTGGCGATGGTCACATCGGCCCCGGCGTCGAGAAGCACCAGAGCAACCTCGTCGTGCCCCTCGTGAACGGCGGCGTACAGGGGGGTGTTCCCCTCGCCGTTGACGGCATTCACCCCGGCCCCGGCGGTGATCAGCACCCGCACGGCCTCGGCATGGCCGTAATGGGCTGCGTTGTGGAGGGGGGTGATGCGGTACTCCTTGTCCGCGTAGTTCGCATCGGCCCCCCTGGCAAGGAAATCCCCGATGACGCCGACATCGCCGTATCCCCGGTTGAGGTAGAGGAAGAGCGCTTCCGAGGGGGGGGTCCCTTCCGGAATCTCAAGAGGTTTTATGACGGGCTCGTACTTTCGGCCGAGGAACTGCTCCAGAAGGTCAGCGTTATCATCGGCGGCAGCGGCCGGACCCGCCGCCAGCAGCAAAAGCGTCAGCAGTCCTGCGGTTGCACGGAGCATCGTGGCGATAATAGTCATGTCCTGCACCTCTTAGTGTTTTGTGTTTTCAAATGAAGCTCTTGGAGAAGTCACCAATAGTCCCCTCCCCCCTGGCGGGGGAGGGTTAGGGTGGGGGGGAAGTTGACCTGTTCTCGGCAGGTTGTTGTTTCACCCACCCCCTGCCCCCTCCCGTCAAGGGAGGGGGAAAAGACTATTGCAAGAGCCTCAAATGCCTGTCGGTATCACGACCCGGGAAGGGGCGGAAGCAGCAACGGGTCATCATCGCCTTCCCCCTTTCCCTTGTCGATCCGCATGGGGACACCCTTCTGCTTCGCGTAGACCTCCATGCGGTACTGGCCGCCGAAGGAGGGCCGGCCGACACGCCGCTCCGCTTCCATGGCGATCATGTTCATATACAGCCGATAGGTGATGTGCATCACCCCATCCTTCACGGTAGGCTCGTCGAAGGCGATGTGGTAGAGCCAGTCCGCCCTGTCCCCCAGAAAGACGCAGGCCACGGCGAAGTTCTTGAAATCCACCACGGGCGCAGGCTTGTTGAAGGCCCGCTTCCAGAGGCCCTCCCATTCACCGCGGTCATCCACCACCTTGATGAAGGGCTCCTTCATGGCGGCGTCGTACCCGTCCCAGGACATGCCGGCATAGTCCCGCCCAGCGCCCGATTTCTCCAGAAGCTCCATCATCGTCCGGTCGCCCCGCTGTGCCGCAAGGCGCCAGGCCGTTTTCCCGTCCCTGTTCTTGAGGGTGACGTCGGCCCCCTTTTCCAGCAGAACGCTGGCCATGGCCGTATTTCCCCGTTCCGCCACCGCCAGCAGGGCGCTCCTTCCCTTGTCGTCCTGGGCGTTGATGTCGGCGCCGTGTTCCAGGAGATGGCGCACCACCTCGGGGTTGGCGTCGGACCAGTTTTCCGCCTCCAGAATGAGGGGGGTCTTCTGGTAGTAATCCCGCGCGTTGATTCCGGCCCCTTTTTTCACCAGGAGCTTCACCATATCCAGGTCGGCCGTGGGAAGGGCCGTGAGGAGCCCGTGCGTCACATCGCCCCCCTTGTCGATCAGCCGGGAGGCGAGGGAGACATTCCGGGCACGGATGGCCGCCTGGAGGTCTGCGGTACGCACCGTGGCCCCCTTCTCCAGCAGCAGGCCGATGATTCCATCGTGCTTCCCGGCAATGGCGATGGTCAGCGCCGCCTCGTCATCCTTCGCCGGGATGTTGACGTCGGCACCCTTGGCAAGGAGGGCCTTGACCGTTGCCATATCTCCCTGCTCGCAGGCGTGCATCAGGGGGGTCTTCCCCTCTTCGTCGACGGCGTTCACCGCCGCTCCCTTGGCGATCAGCAGGCCGGCGATCTCCGGCTGCCCATCCTTGATGGCCATGGTCACCAGCGGCGTGTCGTCGATGGTGATGTCGGGGTTGGCCCCCTTGTCCAGCAGGAGCCGGGCAATCTCCAGGTGCTTGTTCATGACCGCAAAGACCAGGGCCGACCGCCCCAGGCTCAAGGCGCCCACGTCGGCCCCCTTGTCCAGCAGGGCCTTGACGGCTTCACCATGGCCGGTGCTTGCGGCAAACATGAGGGGGGTGAAATCGGAGCCGTTCTTGGCGTTAATCCGCGCTCCCCGTTTCAGGAGCAGGTCCACCAGATCGGCCCGCCCCATGCTCGCGGCCTGCATGAGCGCCGTGCTCCCGTTGCCGAAACGCCCGTCCACGTCGGCCCCCTTGTCGAGGACCGCCGCAACATCAGCCGCTTTCCCCCCCTTGACGGCATCGGAGAGGGGGGTGCGCGGCCCCAGGATGGCCAGGTCGGGCCGCTGGGGGTCCTTCAGGAGTTGGGTCAGGTAGTCGAGCTTCAGTTCCTGCGCCATGGTAATGGCAGTATCCCCGTCCTTATCCCTGGCGGATGGATCAGCACCCTTCCGGAGCAGCGGCCAGACGAGCCGGGCATCCACATGCCGCACGGCCCACATGAGGGGGGTCCGGCCGAATTCACCGGCGACGTTCACCTCGGCGCCATGCTTCAGGAGGGCTTCCAGGGTCTCACCCGGCTTCCCTTCCGGCCCTTTGGGGAAGAAGGCTTCGCGCATGGCGAGGATGAGGGGGGTATCCCCCTTGTTCGTCCGCGCCTTCACATCGGCACCCTTGTCGAGGAGATAGGCGACCACCTCCGCGTGCCCCTGCTCGGCGGCATGAAGGAGAGGAGTCCGTTCATGCTCCTCTTTCCCCGCGTCGATGTTCGCCCCGTTCTCCACCAGCAGCCGGACCGCCTCCAGGCAGCCGCTTTCGGCGGCCAGCATCAGGGGAGTGCTGTGATCCCCGTCTTTCCGGTCGCGATAGAACGGGTCGGAGGCCAACGTGCGCACCGTCTTCACATCGCACGTTTCGGCCGCCCCATGGAGCGGCGTGTGGTCCATGTCCGGCGGCGGCATGATGGTCAGGCCAAGGGCCGGGGTTGAAACGAGAAGCGCTGCGAGCAGAACCGCGCCATCCACACGTAGTTTCATGCTGATCCTTCCTTTCCCATGACATCGACAGGGTCCCGCGGAGAGACGCCGGCCATCTCCGCCGTCAGCGTTTCCCGGTGCGCGTGTTTCACCTCGCGAGCGGAGGCGTCGAGGGCCGCCAGGGCCGTTTCGTAATGGTACCGCGAGGCATCGGCATTGCGGTGCAGACCGTGGATGCGGGCGAGGTTCCACCAGGTAAAGGGGTTGTCCCGAAAGATGAGGACCGACTCCCCGAAGCTGTCGAGGGCCGGTTCGTACTCCCCCCGCATGAACTCCTTGAGCCCCCGGGCGTACCGCTTGTCGGCAAGAGCCTTCAGGACCGGCTCGGAGAACACCCTCACGGTCTGGCCATCGGCACCTGTCAGTTCAACGCCATCGCCTCGGAGCAGCGCGTCGATGAGGGCGCGTCCCTCCCGCAGGGTTTCGCGGAAAGCGTCCCTCTGCCTGCCCGCCCCCTCCGGCCGGGCCTTCAGCATGGCCAGCAGGAGATCCTGGAACCGGATCTCCGCCAGACAGGCGGCAACGGCACGGCATTTTCCGGCATCGGCCCCACCTTGCAGCCCCAAAAACTCACGGACGATTTCCGCGCTGTAAACGGCAAGCCCCAGGATCTCGGCCGGGGATGACCCGAAGGCACCGGCAAGTCTCCGCAACAGCTCTTCCTGCCCGGCCATGGCTAGTTCGTCATCGAAGGCGGGAATCTCCTGCATCACGAGCCGCTTTCTCAGTTCCGCCATGAACTGGTGCTTCTCCCGATCGGCCGGTTTCCGCAGGATCAGCCGCAGAGATGGCCGGTTCTCCTGGTAGGAAAAGGATTCCTGCTGCACAAGGTCGAATCCGGTCTCGGCGGCAAGCTCCAGGAGCAGCTCCAGGGGGAAGCAGAACCGGTGCTGCATGTTGGTGGTTTCGGCGCCGTAGAGCCAGGTCACGGCGTCCTCCCGGGCAGCACGGTCGCCGGAGAGGAAAATCTCAAAGGAGCGCTCCAGATGAGGCGTCTCAAGGCGGATCGTCCCCCCCGGCCGCAGCACCCGGAAACACTCGGCGAGGAAGTACTTCCCCTTGAAAAAACCGAGGTGCTCCATGAGCTGGGAGGCCGTAATCCCGTCGACGGAGGCTGAGTCCAGGCACAAGTCATGGGCCTCCATGATGGCGTCGGCGAGGGAATCTCCGCTGGCATCGACATTCAGGTGCCCCTTCAGATAGGTATAGCCGCAGCCGATGTTCAGTTTCATGGGTTTACCGGTGGCCGAGAAACGAGTTTCTCAGCCTCTTTTCATTACCCTGGGCGCCGAGGACCGCAAGCCTCTTGCGCGCCTTCAGCAGGAGCCGGTACCAGGGGTTCCGCAGCTCTTTCTCGAATATCCGCTGCTCGATCCGGTGGAAGCAGTAGGGATCGTTGTGGAACTCCCCGGTCTTCATGAGGGACATCTCGTTGCATCCCCCCTTGCAGGTTGCCAGGTGCGGGCACTCGCGGCAATTCTCTCCCGCGTCGCCCGGGGAAAATCTCCGCGAGTAGGGAAACGCCCCGGCGCTTCGCCAGAGGTCGCCGACCGATGTCTCCCGGACATTACCGGCGATAGTGCTGTCGTCCATGGAGAGGCACCCCTTGATGCTGCCGTTGCTCTGGATGCCGATGACCGACACCCCTGCCTGGCACCCGGTCCATTGGCCGGTCAAAGAGATGTTGTCCAGCATCAGGGAGTGATAGCCCATGTCATGGGCGCCGATGACCGGCAACGTGCGGATCGGGTACTTCTTCCGGGTGGAGGCGATGAAGAGCCCCACGGAATAGAATTCTTCCTCGTCCAGCAGCAGCTCCCGGGGGAATCGCCTCCCCTCGGCCCCGGCCACCTGGATCTGCCAGGCGATGTTCTTCCCCAGCAGCTGCTCCCGCATGGCGGGCAGCTCCGCCAGGTTCATCGTGTGGACGGTGGTGATGACGCTGACCGGCAGCCCCGCCTCCCCGGCGGCCCCGATGAAATCCCACGTCTCCCGGAAGGCGCCGCTCCGTCCCCGGATATGGTCGTGGATGGCGGGGGCTGCGGCGTCGAGGCTCACGGCAACGGCCCGGGGGTCCAGCTTCTTCAGTCGCCGAAACGTCTCGGGATCATGGATTGTCCCGTTGGTTATGACGGAGAGCTCCATGCCGAGGCTCCTGATGAGTTCCGCAATCTGCCAGAAATCTTTCCGCAGGAGCGGCTCCCCCCCCATGAGGGCGACGCCGAGGCAGCCGGCCCGCTTCAGGTCGAGGCACAGTTCCACCGCTTCGGCGCTCGTCAACTCGTCGGCCCTTCTGCTCCCCGCGCTCGACCCGCAGTGGATGCAGTTCAGGTTGCAGGCCAGGGTGAATTCCCAGACCGCGCATTCGAGAGTGTAAGGGCCATTCACGATTCGCCCCGTTCAGCGGGAAATGTGCCGGAAATCCCGGACGCTCACGGTGTAGTACTTGGTGCCGCAGGGATAGCCGGGCCACGGGCCGCCGCAGTCGCCATCGGGAAGCACCGGCTCCGCACGCTGCTCAAGGCACTCCTCCTCGCACTCCTCCCGGGTCTCGAAGGGGACCGCACCTTCGCAGCCGCCGTAGACGAATTCCTTGCATTCGCCGGTCTTCGGGTCGAAATAGTGCTTCCAGAACAGGGCCTTGCAGGGACCGCCGTCCGGTTTCTGGCGACACTTTTCCGGCAGGGGCTCCTTGGCCTGTGGCTTGAAGTCGTACTGAGGGGGGAGCGGGTTGTCGGTCCCGCCAGCCTGGGCCGAGCCGGTGAACGCGGAAATGATCACGGCGATGAGGCCCGAGACGCCGATCCGGAAAAAACTCCTCAGTTCGCTCCCTTCAAGGCCGGTTTTTCTCCCCAGTTGGACCAGTTTCTTTTTCATGATTCCCTCCTCGCCGCTCCATAAACCATATTTTTGACACGACAGTGACAGGCAGTGACGGATGTCGTGACTGCTGGGCCAAACAAAACCAATCGACATTTTTCGGGCAGGGTATCGCCAGAGGGCAGAGTTGGCACACACCGTGGGGGGATGGTGAAGGATTCCGGGGGCAGGAATGGTGCTGGATGGTGGGCGGCGGACATGGGTACCACCTCGTCTCTGTTCAAGTATCAGAGACTTTGCAAGAACGGTACCCTTTCCACACCATGCTGTGGGGGATAAACCGGCAGGGGAATACCGGTTACTTACGCTTGATTCTGAACACCGAAGTAAAGGTGGCAGCCTTCACCCCTTTTTCGTCAAAGACCTCCGCCACCCCCCTGATGGTCCGCTCCCCTTCCCTGACCGCCTCGGCCCTAGCCGTGACCACTCCCCCGTGGATGGGGGTGTGGAACGTAAGGCTCAGCTCGGTGGTCACGAAGTGGCTCCCTTCGGGGAGCATGCTCTTGATGGCCATGGCAACCGCCGTATCGGCCAGGGCTGTCACGGCACCGCCGTGCATGAGCCCCTTTCCCTGGGCATGTTTCACCTGGAACGGCATGGTGAGAAGCGCCTTTCCCCCCTCGGCCGATTCAATGGTCATTCCCAGGAACTCCTCGAAGGGGGCGCAGGCGATCCACTCGGGAAGCTCGAAGGGGAGCGGCACATCCTCGCCCATGGGTTCGTCATAGAGATGCTCGTACATGGTCTTTCCTCCCGACTACCGGAGCAGTTCGGCCTTCACGGCCTCGTCGATGAAGCTCTCCTCGATGGCTTCCCGGGCCCACGACTCGCGGCTTGCAGCCAGCACCCGGGCCGCCCCCTCGGCGACGGCCGGAACCGGACTCCAGAGGGCATTGCGGATTTCCCGCAGTTCGTGGAGGTCTCCCCGGCGCCCGCCAGCCATCTCACGGCAGCGGCCACAGAGAAGGGCCAGCGTTTCCTCCGACGGCTCCCCATCGGGGCGGTAGTCCCAGGGCCGCAGGTCGTCCTTCCCCTCGCACCACTCGCAGACAAAGCCCGCCCGCTTCGCCAGGGTCTTCCCCAGCGCGCCTATCTGCTCCTGCCGTTTCTTGTTGGCCTGATAGCCCTTTGCCATCGTTGCCGCTCCTTATCCCTTTATTGCCGGCGCGCCCTTCCCCAGGAGCCCCATGACCTGCTTCATGTCCTCCCACACCTCGCGCTTGCGCTCGGGATAGCGCACGAGAAACGCCGGGTGGAACGTGGGCATGAGGGGGATGCCGTGGTAGTCGTGGAACCGCCCCCGGAGCGCCGAGATGGGCTCCTTGGTGGCGAGGAGGGTCTGGGCCGCGAAGGTGCCCAGCGCCACCACGACCTCGGGGCCGATGGCCTTCACCTGCCGGAGCATGAAGGGGGCGCACTGCACGATCTCATCGTGGTGGGGGTTGCGGTTCCCCGGCGGACGGCACTTGAGCACGTTGCAGATGTAGACATCGTTCCGCGCAAAGCCCATGGCCTGGATGATTTTCGTGAGGAGCTGCCCCGCTTCGCCCACAAAGGGCTCTCCCTTGAGATCTTCCTCCCGCCCCGGCGCCTCGCCGATGAAGACGAGGCGGGCTCGGGGATTGCCGACCCCGAAGACGAGGTTCGTGCGCTGGTTCCCC
The DNA here is from genome assembly GCF_030834625.1 of Geobacter sp. NCBI lineage: Bacteria > Pseudomonadati > Thermodesulfobacteriota > Desulfuromonadia > Geobacterales > Geobacteraceae > Geobacter > Geobacter sp. The sequence goes on along the minus strand of NZ_JAUQXO010000079.1, from coordinate 16,275 downwards.
AGCTGGCAGCGGACGCAGTCCCCCAGGTCGCGGCGGATATCGTCAAGGGTCTCGCCGGAGGTCGTGGCCATCTGCGATTCGGCAACGGGCGTCGGCGGTGCGGGCGCAGCAGCGGGGCTGGCAGCCTCCGGCTGCGAACCCGGTTTTCCTCCCCTTGGCACCGCGGCCCGGGGAAGCTCATCCACGCCGCTCTCCTTCAGCTCCTCCAGGTAGCGCCTGAGCGAAGCGATCGTCTCCCGTCCCCCGTCAACTCCCATGGCGGCAAATTCCTTTACATTTTTCCAATGGTTTCATACCATGATTCCCATGTCTATCCTGCCGGTTTTTCTGCTCATACTACTCCTGATACCCGCCAACGCCTTTGCCTGGGGCGCCGGCGTCCACCTCCAGCTCGGCACCGCCGTCATCAACAATCTCCAGGCCGTGAGCCCCGCCGTGGCGGCTGTCGTGGGCGCCTTCCCCCACGATTTCCTCTACGGCTGCATCGCGGCGGACATCACCCTCGGCAAGAAGTTCACCCACTACCTCCAGCACTGCCACCGCTGGCGGATCGGGATGAAGGTTCTGGAGTACGCCTGGAACCCGCCCCAGAAGGCCTGCGCCTTCGGCTATCTCTCGCACCTGGCCGCCGACACCGTGGCCCACAACTACTACGTCCCCTACAAGATCATGGAGAGCTTCTCCTCGCTCACCCTGAAGCACGCCTACTGGGAGATGCGTCTGGAAACCTACGTGGACCAGGAGATCTGGGAGGCGGGGAAGAAGGTGGCCACGGAGAACTACAAGGCCAACGACGCCCTGCTGCGGAACGTCCTCTCGGACACGATCTTCTCCTTCGGCACCAACAAGCGGATATTCAACTCTATCCTCCTGGTGAGCCGGCTGGAGAAGTGGCAGCAGGTGCTCAAGACCCTCTCCGACACCTCCCGGTACACGTTGGAGGAGGACGACCGGAGCGAGTACCTGGACCTGGCCGAGGACGCGGTATTCGACTTTCTGAACCGGCTGGAGGAGTCCCGCTACTTCCAGGCCGACCCCACGGGGGAACGGGCACTGGCCACCGCCGAGGCGGTCAGGAAAAACCTCAGGCTCCTCTACAACGCCGGCAAGATCGCCAAGGATGACGCTGTTACCCAGGTGGATACCATGAGAAAACGGCTCCGGGAGGCCATCTGGGCGCCGGAAAAACTGTTGCAGATCCTGTCGAAAGGATAGGGGCACGCCCTCTCCTTACTCTTCTTCCCGCATCCCCCGCTTCCGCAGCTCGGCCACCCGGTCGAGAATGAGCGTCGCCATCTTGTCCTTCCCCATGAGGGGGAGTTCCTCGACCCGGCCGTCCCGGTGGATGAGCTTGGCGATGTTGGTGTCCACGTGGAAGCCGGCCCCCGGCTGGCCGATGTCGTTGGCCACCACCAGGTCCAGATTCTTGCCGGTGAGCTTCTTCCGGGCGTTCTCCACCAGCTCGCCGGTCTCGGCGGCAAACCCCACCAGGACCCGATCCCCCTTCACCCCCCCCACTTCCGCCAGGATGTCGGGGTTTTTCTCCAACTCAAGCACTAGGGCATCGGCAGACTTCTTGATCTTCCCCGCAGCACGGCTCCTGGGGCGGTAATCGGCCACGGCCGCCGCCTTGACGATGACGGTGCTCGCCGCCACCCGCTCCATGACGGCATCGCGCATCTCGGCGGCGGAACAGACGTGGATGGTCTCGATCCCCCACGGGTCGTCGAGACAGGTGGGACCTGCCACGAGAACCACCTCTGCCCCCCGGCGCCGGGCGGCCCGGGCGATGGCGTACCCCATCTTCCCCGACGAGTGGTTGCTGACGAAGCGGACCGGGTCTATCTCCTCCAGGGTCGGCCCGGCGGTCACGAGAACCCGCTCACCCGCCAGGTCCGGCCGGGTGAGGGACCGGACCGCCTCCTCGACGATGACCGCCGGGTCCTGGAGCTTCCCCTCCCCCTCCCAGCCGCAGGCGAGCATCCCCTTGACCGGGGCCACGAAGCGATAGCCATGGCGCCGGAGCTTCTCCTCATTCTCCTGGTAGAGGGGGTTCGTGCACATGTTCACGTTCATGGCCGGGGCGATGAGAACCGGCGCCCTGGTGGCCATGACAGTGGTGGTGAGCATGTCGTCGGCGATGCCGTTGGCGATCTTGCCGATGACATTGGCCGTGGCCGGGGCGATGATGAAGAGGTCGGCCCGGTCGGCCAGGGCAATGTGGCCGATCTCCCGCTCGGCGATCAGGTTGAAGATCTCCGTGTGGACCGGGTTCGCGGTGAGGGTCTGGAAGGTGAGGGGCCCCACGAATTCCGTGGCCGAACGGGTCATGATGACGTGGACGTCGGCCCCCGCCTTGGTCAGGAGCCGCACGAGCTCCACTGCCTTGTAGACGGCGATGCCGCCGGTGACGCCGAGGACGATCTGCTTGCCGTTGAGCATGGGTGGCTCGCTCCTGCACAGTTGAGGTCCCCTCCCCCGCCGGGGAGGGGAGAAGGGAGGACTATTCGTTTATGTACGGATTATACCGCTTTTCCCGGCCGATGGTGCTGGCCGGACCGTGCCCCGGGTAGACCTGGGTCTCGTCGGGTAGGGGGAGGAGTTTGGTGCGGATGGATGCCATGAGAGCCTCGTGGGAGGAACCGGGGAAATCGGTCCGCCCCACCGACTCTGCAAAGAGGGTGTCGCCGGTGATGACCTTCCCCTCCGCTTCCAGGAGGAGGCAGCACCCGCCAGGGGTATGGCCCGGCGTATGGAGCACCTTCAGCGCGCATTTCCCGAAGGTGACGGTCTTCCCGTCCTCCAGAAGCTCGTCCGGCGGGGGGGAGTTCTCGGTGGCAAGGCCGTAGTTGGCTGCCACGTCGGTGGCCCGGGAGAGGAAGGGGACATCGTCCCGGTGGATCATGAGCCGGGCGCCGGTGACCTCGAGAACCGACCTGTTCCCCCCTATGTGGTCGAAGTGGCCATGGGTGTTGATGACCGTGCGGATGGTGAGGCCGAGGGCCCGGACCCGGGCAAGAATCCGGTCGGCATCGGCGCCGGGATCGACCACCACCCCCTCCCTGGTCTCCTCGCAGCCGAGGATGAAACAATTGACCCCCAGGGGGCCGACGACAACGATTTCGAAGATCATGCGGTATCTCCCGAGACAAATTATTGGTTGAACAGATCGAGATTCTTCCCCTGGAGCTGCTCGAAGGGGTTGTTGTGAAACCCTTTTTTCTTCTGCTCTTCACGCAGGGGCTGCGGTGCCGGTGATGCTGTCTGTTCCGGCGGTGCGGGCTGCTGCTGGACCGGCGGCGCGGGGGAGGCTCCTTCGGCTTCCGCTTCGGTCGCCTCGTCGTACTCTTCCCCAGGACAGTAGTTCTCCTTGAAAAAGTAGCGGTCATAGAGCCGGTGGTAGGAGCTCCAGCGGCTCTGGCTCTCGGCCTCCTTCCGGATGTGGGTCCGGATGCCGTTGATCTTGGAGTCCAGGTCGTCCAGGTAGTTGAGGATCGTGGCCTCCACGGTCTTGGGCCGCTTGGGGGAACCGTACTCGTACTGGCCGTGGTGGGAGAGGAGCATGTGCTTGAGGAGCATCCCCAGTTCCACCGGGAACCCGGGGATCGAGGCGATGCGCTCCTGCACCATCTCCACGCCTATGGTGATGTGACCCAGCAGCTTCCCCTCGTCGGTGTAGTCGAAGGAGCGCTGGTAGGTCATCTCCCGCACCTTCCCCACATCGTGGAGGAGCGCCCCGGCCACGAGGAGGTCGCGGTTGAGCCCCCCGTAAAGGGGAATGATGGTATCCACAAGCCGCGCCACCGCCAGGGAATGCTCCAGGAGACCCCCCAGGTAGACGTGGTGCATCCCCTTGGCGGCCGGCGCGATCCGGTAGAGGGCCATGAGCTCGGCGTCGCCGAAGAAGGCATCCATGAGGGCCTTCAGGTGGGGGTCGGTGAAGCTCGCCAGGAGCGCGGCCAGCTCCTGCTCCATCTCGGCCACGGGGCGGTCCGATTCGGGAAGGAAGTCGGCCAGCTGCACCCGGTCGTCGGGCACCCGCAGGAGCTCGGAGATGACGAGCTGCATCTTCCCCAGGTAGACGCTGGCCTTGCAGCGGATGGCGATGAAGTCGTCCCGGTCGAAGATGGCGGAGAGCTCGTCCACGTTGTCCCAGACCCGTCCCTCGATTTCGCCGGTCTTGTCCATGAGCTTCAGCGTCATGTACGGCTTGCCGTTCTTGGCCATGGCCATGATCTTGTCTTTTACCAGAAAGACCGACTCCAGCTGGTCCCGGTCCTTGATGCTGCTCACATAAACCTTGTTCAAATCGCGCTCCTTGTCTCGGCGGATATCTTCTCTGCAATGATGTCGGCCACCCGGATGCCGTCCAGGGCGGCGCTCATGATCCCCCCCGCGTAGCCGGCCCCCTCCCCCGTGGGATAAAGCCCCGGCAGGCTCACGGACTGGCAATCCTCTCCCCGTACGATCCGCGCCGGCGCCGAGGTTCGCGTCTCCACGCCGGTGAGGGTCGCCTCGGCGGTGACGAAGCCCCGCATCTTCCGGTCGAAGACGCGCAGCCCCTCTCTCAGTGTTTCCGTCACGGCAACGGGAAGCACCCGGGAGAGATCAGTCTCCCTGACCCCGGGGCGGTAGGATGAGGATACCCCCTTTCCCCCCTTCATGCCAAGGAAGGAAAGGAGATTCTGGGCCGGAGCCCGGTACCCCCCGCCACCGGCTTCGAAGGCCCGCCGCTCCCAGAGCCGCTGGAACTCCACCCCTGCCAGGGACGACGGAGAGCCGAAATCATCGGGTCCTACGGTGACCACCAGGGCGCTGTTGGCAAAGGGGGAGTTACGCAGGTGGGAACTCATGCCGTTGGTGACGACGCCTCCCTTCTCGGAGCTTCCCGCCACCACCACCCCGCCGGGACACATGCAGAAGGAGTAGGCCGAACGGCCGGTGCGCCGGTCGTTATGGGCCAGGGCATAGTCCGCCGGCGGCAGGGCAGGGTGATGTCCCCGACCATACTGTATCCCGTTGATGAGCTCCTGGGGATGCTCCACCCGCACCCCCATGGCAAAGGGCTTCGCCTGGAGGTGAACTCCCCGGCTGTCGAGCATTTCGTAGGTATCGCGGGCGCTGTGGCCCGGGGCGAGGACGAGAACATCGGCGGCAACCTCATCGGTGCCGTTCACGATCACCGCGCCGACCCGCCCCTCCCGTAGAACGATGTCGGTCACCCGGCTCCGGAAGCGGATATCGCAGCCGGCGGCCAGGAGCCCCTGCCTGATGCCGGCCACCACCCGCCGCAACTGATCGGTCCCCACGTGGGGCTTGGCCAGGTGCAGGATCTCCGGTGGCGCGCCGAAGGCGACGAGCTTTTCGAGGACGTAGCCGATCCGGGGGTCGTTTACCCGCGTGGTAAGTTTGCCGTCGGAGAATGTGCCGGCACCCCCCTCGCCAAACTGGACGTTGCTCTCGGGATCCAGCTCGCTGCGGCTCCAGAAGGCCTGCACGTCCCGGGTCCGCTCCTCCACCGGTCTGCCCCGTTCCAGGATGGTGGGGGTGAGGCCGTATTCCACGAGTCTGAGGGCCGCAAAAAGCCCTGCCGGCCCCATGCCGACGATAACGACCCGCCCTCCTCCGGCAAGCCGCGGCAGAGGCAGTTGAGGCACTCTCTCCACGGCTTTTACGTCCGGGTCGTGGCCATGCCGCGCGAGAAAACCCGCCTCGTCGGCCAGCCGGCATTCCACGGTGCAGACGATGACTACCCGGGATTTGCGGCGGGCGTCGATGCTCTTGCGGACCAGGCACACCGTCCGGATATCCCGGTCCGCCATCCCGAAGCGCAGGGCAAGCCGGGCACGCAGCAACTCGTCCCCTTCTCCGGGGGAAAGGATAATGTTTCGTACCAGAATCGGCATCAGTTATAATTCATCAAAAACTCGGGAAAAGTGGGCGCCATCATACAAAATCAGGGGCCAAAAGAAAAGGAGAAAGGGGTCTCAGGAGGGGGGCAGCGGGAGCCTGATCGCAAAGGTGGTGCCGGTCTCCTCGCTCTTCTCCACGGTGATTTTCCCATGGTAGGTCTTGACGATGCGGAGCACCACCGCAAGGCCGAGACCGCTGCCGCTCGTCTTGGTCGTAAAGAAGGGGTCGAAAATCTTCTGCACGTTCTCCCGGGGCATCCCCTTGCCGGTATCGGAGACCCGTATCGTGATATCCCGGTCGTCGTGGTCCAACTGAACGGTGAGCGTTCCGCCCCCGTGCATCTCGTGGATGGCGTTCAGGAACAGGTTGGTGAAGATCTGTTCGATCTCGGAGGAGTCTGCCTGGAAAGGTGGCGGCACGTGGCGAAAGTCCCTCACCACCCCGATGTTATAGAGGGTTGTCTGGGGCCTGAAGACCTCCAGGGTGGCATCGATGACCCGGTCGAGCCGCACCTCGCTCAACTGGAATCGGGGACGCTTCGAGGCATCGAGCAGCTTGCGCATGATATCGTCGATCCGGTCCACTTCTTTGAGGATCTTGCCGATGAAGTCGAGCTTCTCCGGATCGTCGCAGCCGCTCTTCAGGAGCTGGGCAAAGAGGTTTATGGAGTTGAGGGGGTTTCGGATCTCGTGGGCCATGCCCGCCGAAAGGTACCCAAGCGAGGCGAGCTTCTCCGACTGGACGATCTCGGCCTGGGCCCGCTGGAGGGCCTCGGACTTGTCCCTGACCCTCTCTTCCAGCTGCCGGTTCCACTCCTCGATCTCCGCCAGAAGGTGTTCCCGCTCCTCCATCAGCTCGCGGTTCCTGAGCTCCACCTCCCTGATCCGCAGGACGCTCTCGATCCGCTCTACCAAGTCCTGATTATTGAAGGGCTTGAGGATGTAGTCTGAGGCCCCGGCTTTCATGAGCTCGACGGCGATCTCTTCGTTCCCTTTGCCGGTGAACATGATGACGTAGGTGTCGGGGAAGTGCTGCTTGATCTCCTTGAGGGCGGTGAAGCCGTCCATGACCGGCATCATGTAATCGAGGAGCACCAACTGAGGGCGGTACTCCTCCAACTCCTGCAGACCGATCACGGCATCAGGGGCGGTGTAGACCGTGTAACCGCGGTTTCTGAGTACGATGGAAGTGAGATCGAGGATAACCTTCTCGTCGTCGATGATGAGAAGGGTTCCCTTGGGACCGCTTACTTCATGAGCCATGGGATGATCTGCTCCCCCTATCTGTGAATAACAAAGGGCAGCCAAAGCTGCCCTTATTGCCTGTATGAAGCAGAACTCACTACGCCTCGGGAGGACGCACGGTCATCACCGGACATTTGGCGTTGCGCACCACCCGTTCGGCCGTGCTCCCGAAGAGGAAGTGGTCGATTCCCCTGCGGCCATGGGTCCCCATGACGATGAGTGAGGCATCCTCCTCCTCAGCCTTTTTGAGGACCTCGTCATAAGGAATACCCGACACGATGCAGCTGGTGTAGTTGGCGTAATCCTTAAGCTTGGTCCGGCAAAACTTTTCCATCATTTTCTCGGCAGCCTCCACGATCTCTTCTTCGAGCTTTTCGAAGGAGACGTGGGGAACGTAAAAGCCGCGCAGATCCACGGGTTCGTTGATGACATGTATGACGACCAACCGGGCGTTGAACTGCCGGGCAAGGGTCAGGGCATGGTCGAAGGCATACTCCGAGTTTTCAGAGAAATCAGTCGGAAAGATAATGGTGGAAAAGGTTTTCATCGCTCTACCCCCCTGGAGAAATCTGAATGAACCCGCCAGATGTAAGCCGAAAATCATCTGCGGATCAGTGGCAGCTTTCCTTGTCCTTGAAGATCTTTTTCAGTATTGTCGTGAGTTCTTCAATCTTAATGGGCTTATTGATGTACTCGAAGGCCCCCAGGTTCATAGCCTCGATGTACGACTCGACACCGCCGTAGGCGGTTATCATGATGACGTTGCTCGCGGGAAAATTTTTATTGAGCTCCTTGAGGAAGGTGATGCCGTTCATCTCCGGCATGTTGATGTCGGTGACAATGACGTTTACCTCCCGCTGATTGAGGTAGTTGAGGGCTTCATAGCCGTTCGAGACGCTTTCCACCTCAAACCCCTCTCTCTCGAGAAGCTTCGACAGTCCAATCCGGGCATTTTCCTCGTCGTCAACGACCAATATTCTCTTCTTTGCCTGCTCTGCCAATTGGTTGACTCCGCTGGTGGCACATGATGCGTTCTGTTTGAGTAGTCTAGCATGGAGTCCTACCCTGTCAAGTAAACGGGTTACGACGCTTTCTTACCCGTAGCCACCTGCTGGCGAAGCTTTATGGCAGTCAGAATCAGATTGGCGATGATGGAGACAAAGTAGATCTCATCCTCCTGAAACGACTTGATGGAGGTGGTATTGAGGTTAATGACCCCGTACATCTCCTTCTTGTCGCTGATGGGGAAGGAAAGCATGGAATTGTACTTCTCCTCCTGGAGTTCGGAAAAATGCTTGTAACGCGAATCTTTGGAGGCGTGGGTGAGGGATATGAGACTCCCCTCCTTGGCAACCGTGCCAGTGATCCCCTCGCCGATCCGGATCCGGATCTTGCCGATGAAGGCCGGGTCGAAACCGTGGGTGGCGGCCAGCACAAGGTCATCCCCCTCCCGGAGATAGATGCTGCAGACGCTCACCTTGAGCTGTCCGGCCACTTTCTTCGTGACGTGCTGGAGCACTTCCGTCAAATTGAAGTCGGAGGAGACGAGCATGCTGATCTCTTCCAGGGAGATGATCTCCAGATGTTCGCGGTTTGCACGCTGCATGGTCAGAACCATCTTCCCCTTTTCACTCTCGAGAAGGGGGGTCAAACTCGCCTTCTGGTAGAAAGGATTCACCGTTTTTGCCTTGTCGGGAACGGTCCGAAAATCGGAAAAGCCGCAGACACAGGACAGCTTCACCCGGTAAGGATCGATCCGCTCACTCTTCATAACTCTTCCGCATTTTCTACAGCGCACCATGTGCATGGAAAACCCTCTCCTTGAATGATCTGACGTGTTCCGTACCGGTTTTCGGGCTACTGTTCCTCACCATGGTCGGCCGGAAGGACCACGTGGGCGGATTTGCCAGCCTCGCCGAACGACGGGAGTCCCTTCCCGTTGAATTCGGCCTCGACCCCGCCGGCATTGCCAAGATCGAGCGAGAAGAACCGCTCCCCCTTCCATTCTATCAGATCGCCGGCCTTCAAGTCGTACTGCTGCGAGACTGCCCCATCGATGGTGATGTTCAGCCAGCAGTCCTGGTTCACCTTGAGCTTCAGAACCATTCCACCTGACACGGGTGAGGGAATATTCGATTCAGGGGGAGGCGACTCCTGCGTTTCGGCTGGAACTGTCGGCGGCGGTAGCGTGGCTGTAGCGGCCGAAGACACCGGTAGCTGAACAGGCAGGGGAGGGAGAAGTGCTTTGGCGGGAGTCTGATCAGGCATGGTGCGATCCTGAACCGGGTTCCGCTCGGGAATAATCGTCGCAGTGATGAGCACAAGGGCAAGGAGGAGCAGCGGAATCATCCAGCGATTGCGGGTGGCCGTCGGCACATGGACCCTGGACGGGGAAATGCCTCCCTCCTCTCCCTGCTCCGTGACTGGCTCAGGACTAACCTGCTCCTCGTACCTGCTGACCAGGTCGTCCGGCGAAAGCCCCAGGTGTTTCCCGTAGGCCCGGAGGAACCCCTTCACATAGGCAGGACTCGGGAGCCTGTCGAATGCATCCTCTTCAAGAGCGGCAAGATAATTCTTCCCGATGCGAGTGACGCGGGCGGCGTCCTCCCGCGACTCCCCACGAGACTCGCGGGCCTCGCGCAGCAGGTTGCCGATGGATAGTCCCCCTCTCTCGGGGGTAGGCGCGTCAGACAAGGGGACCTCTCAGCGCATCGATTCCAGGTATTCCCGGGAAAGCCGCCCCTTCTCCGAATCGGGGGCTATCCGCATCGACTCCCGGAACGCATCGGCGGCCGACACGTAGTCCTTCCCCTTCAGGTGGGCAAGGGCAAGGTAATAGTATCCGTTCTGGTAGTTCCTGTTCAGCTCGACGGCCTTGGTGAATTCCTGGATCGCCAGGTCGTTGCGGTCCATGGCGAAGTAAACCCTGCCGAGTCCGATGCGGGCGATGATGTTCCGGGGAGATGTCGCGACCGACTGGCGAAGGATGGCAAGGGCCTGGGGATAGTCCCCCTTGCCGAGGTTGGCGAGGCCCAGATTTATCCGGGCATCCTCATGGTTGATGAAGAAGATGTCGGCAAGGACCAGTGTGAACTGGGTCACGGCATCGTCCCACCGCTGCATCTCCAGATAGTTCACTCCCAGGTTGTTCCGGGCCTCGGAGTAGTCGGGCTTGAGCTCGATGGCCCGGCGATATTTCTGTTCCGCAAGATCGTACCGTTTCTTGTAGAAGTAGGCAAGGCCGAGGCTGTTCAGGAGGGCGGGATCGTCGGGGGTAAGCTTCTCCGCCTCCGCCAGTTCGATGAGGGCGCGGGTCGCGTCGTTTTCCCCTAGATAGGAGAGCCCCATCTGAAAGTGGTACGATGCCTGTTTCCGGGAAGCGTCGGTCACGCCGCATGCTGCGAGGGAAAAGAGCGCCATGCCGGCCAGCACAAGAAGACATTTCACGGATATCACCTCTAACCCGGACAAGGGAAAATCAGCCACGTGGAAGGCGTGAAAACCTGCACAGTAAGCCGGTTCACGCCTCGTGAACCGTAGCAGATTTGCCTAATGTTGTCAACGAACGGGGCCGCACCGCAGCCCCCCTACCCCTCGGCGAGACCCTCGAAGTGGGTCAGCGCCTTGAAGCTGCGATAACGGGCCTCAATCTCCCCGTAGTCGAGCCGCTTCAGCCTGTTGAGGCTGAAGTCCTCCACGTTGAACGACGCCATGACGCTCCCGAAAATGATGGCCTGGCGAACCCCAGCCTCGGAGGTATCTCCCGTGTTGGCCAGGTACCCCATGAAGCCGCCGGCAAAGGTGTCACCGGCCCCCGTCGGATCGAAGACGTCTTCAAGGGGATAGGCCGGTGCAGCAAATACCGAATGGTCGCTGAACATGAGAACGCCGTATTCGCCCCGCTTGATAACGAGAGTCTTCACCCCCATGGCGAGAATCTTGCGGGCCGCCTTGGTGAGATTGGCCTCCTGGGTGAGCTGACGCGCCTCCCCCTCGTTGATGATGAAGATGTCGACCTTGGCGATGACCGCCTTGAGCGCCTCAGGCTTGGAAGATATCCAGAAGTTCATGGTATCGCAGGCAATGACCCGCGGTTTCTCCACCTGACTGAGGACCTCCATCTGGAGCTCCGGGTCGATGTTGGCCAGGAAGAGGAATTCTGCATCCCGGTACGCGGCCGGAATCTGCGGCTTGAAACTCTCGAATACGTTCAGCTGGGTCTCCAGGGTCTGGGCCTCGTTGAGATCGTAGCCGTATTTCCCCTTCCAGTGGAAGGTCTTCCCTCCTTCCCGGTCGAGTCCGCGCAGATCGATGTTGCGGGATTCGAGGAATTCCACATGTTCCTGGGGGAAGTCCTCTCCCACCACCGCCACAAGACTCACGTCAGTGAAAAAGCTTGCCGACGTCGAGAAATAGGTGGCAGAACCGCCAAGAACGTTCTCCACCTTGCCGAAAGGGGTCTCCACCGAGTCAAATGCCACGGAACCGACAACGAGTATGCCCATGGGAATCTCCTTTATTTTTCTACAGATACTTGCCAATGATCAGATCAAGCCGTTCCCTGGTCTCGGCGGGAATGGCGCCGCGGTCGGTAATGATGGCATAGGTAAGGGCCGCGGAACAGGGGCACGGGCGCTCGGCGCCGATACGCTTGACGGCATGGCCGATGATGGTCTTTGCCATGACCACGTTCTGGCGGATGATGGCCAGGATCGCATCCACCGACACTTCATCGTGGGACTCGTGCCAGCAGTCGTAGTCGGTGGCCAAGGCGATGACCCCGTAGCAGATTTCAGCCTCCCGGGCCAGCTTGGCTTCGGGGATGTTCGTCATACCGATGACCGACACACCAAAGGAGCGGTAGAGGTTCGACTCGGCCCGGGTTGAGAAGGCCGGTCCCTCCATGCAGATATAGGTCCCTCCCCGGTGGACGGTGGCTCCAGCGGCCTTTGCCGCCTCATACAGGCAGCCAGAGAGATCTGAGCAGACCGGATCAGCGAACTGCACGTGGGCCACCACGCCGTTGCCGAAGAAGGTGTTAGCCCGGGTCGCATTGGTGCGGTCGATGAACTGGTCAGGAATCACGATGTGACCTGGCGCGATCTCCTCTTTCATACTGCCGACGGCAGAGACGGAGATGATCCGTGTGACACCCAGCTTCTTCATTCCGTAGACGTTGGCCCGATAGTTCACCTCCGAAGGCAGGAGGCGATGCCCCTTCCCGTGCCGGGGGAGAAAAACCATACGCACCCCGTCGAGAACACCGGTGATGAACTCGTCGGATGGGGCGCCGAAAGGGGTCTCCACCGCCACGCTCCGGATATCGCTCAACCCCTCCATCTCGTAGAGGCCGCTTCCTCCTATGACGCCGATCACCTGCTCACTCATGCCGTCTTCCTCCCGGGCCAGTAAAATTAGATACTCGCAACGCTCTTGTCCAGCTTCCCCTTAAGTTGCCCACACGCCGCAGAGATATCAGCTCCACGACTCGATCGGGTGATTACCGTGAAATGTTTGCTCAGCAGATAACTGTGAAACACGTCGATTGCTCCCTGTTCGGGACTTTTGAAGGAGCATCCGTCGTGCTCGTTGAAGGGGATCAGATTTATCTTGGAAGGGATGTCACTCAATAGCTTCACTAGCCGCTTGGCATCCTCCAGAGAATCGTTAAGCCCCTTGATCATCACATATTCGATGGTAATTTTCCTGCGCCCCGGCAGGGGATAGCTGCGGCAGGCATCAAGCAGCATCCTGAGCGGGTATTTGCGGTTGATCGGCATAATCCGGTCCCGCACATCGTCAGTGGTGGCGTTCAGGGAGACGGCCAGATTGACCGTCACCTCGCGCCCCAACCGCTCCATCTCCGGGACAAGCCCCGCAGTGGAAACCGTTACCCGTCGGGTCGAGAACTGGAGGCCGTCATCGTGGAGGATGATCTTGAGCGCCTTCACGACATTGTCAAGATTGGCCAGCGGCTCCCCCATCCCCATGAAGACAATGTTGCGGACCGGCACGTCTCGCCGCACCGCGCAAATCTGGTTCACGATTTCGGCCGCGGTCAGGTTCCGGGTGAGCCTGAACGTGCCGGTGAGGCAGAACTCGCAGGCCATGGCGCAGCCGACCTGGCTCGATATACAGAGAGTGGTGCGGTCTTCTTCGGGGATAAGGACCGACTCGACGGTGTTTCCATCCTCAAGACGAAACAGATACTTCCGCGTTCCGTCCCGAGACACCTCCAGCGCCTCGGGTTCGAGATTGCTGATGATCGCCGCTTCCGCCATATCCCGGCGTAGGTCTTTGGCAAGGTCGGTCATCTCGGCAAAACTTCGGGCGTCCTTTTGATAGAGCCATTTGAAGATCTGCCGCGCCCGGTAGCGTTCCTTCCCCTTGCCTGCAAGAAATGCAATAAGATCGTCAAGGGTCAGGTTTTTAACGTCAGTTTTACCGTTCATCATGGTCGTTGGATATAAAAAAGCCCTTCAGGGGAAGGGCTTTTTTCCTCGCAATCTTTGTTATGACCTAGAGGAGTTCGAGCTGGCTGAAGAAGTAGGGAATCTCGAAGGCAGCCGACTCGGGAGAATCGGAACCGTGAACCGTGTTCTCCTCGATACTGAGGCCGAACTCCTTGCGAATCGTCCCAGCGTCGGCGTTGGCCGGATTAGTGGCCCCCATGACCTCGCGCCACTTTGCAATGGCGTTCTCACGCTCAAGGACCAGCACCACCACGGGGCTGCGCGACATGAACGAGCAGAGGTCATTGAAGAAGGGACGCTCACTGTGAACATAATAGAACCCCTCTGCCTCCTTCTTGGAGAGCAAAATCTTCTTCATGCCCACGATCCTGAAGCCTGCGGTTTCGATCTTCTCGAGGACCTTGCCGACTATGTTCCTCTCTACCGCATCAGGCTTGATAATAGCGAATGTTCTTTCCATCATGGCCTCCAAGAGTATCTACGAGATAAAATGACCGTCTCAGATACCATGCAATAAGCTTCATGTCAACCGGTTTCAGGCATCGCAATAGAAAAAGGCCCACAGAACAAAGTTCTGTGGGCCTTTTTCTATTGCTCGCAGAAGCAAGCTGATTACTTGTGCTCAGCCGGGGTAGTAGTAGTAGTTGTTGTTGTTGTGTCCGGAGCTTGGGCAGAAGTCATCGGAGCTTGGGCCGGAGCCGGAGCAGCCTGCTCAGCCGGGGTAGTAGTAGTAGTTGTTGTTGTGGCCGGAGCTTCTTCTTTTTTCTTGCAGCCTGCAGCAAAAGCCACGGCCATAGCAAGGCACAGAGTCAGAGAAAGCAGTTTTTTCATTGACGTTTCACCTCTTTTCCTTTTTTTGATTGCCATATTCGCGCACAGCGCATGGTTTATAAACTCAACGAATGGAATATACTGTCTTTAAAAATTATGTCAAGATTTTTTTGTTGCTACAATTTTTTCACCATGCACCAAATTTCAGATGGTTACACCACGAGAACAAAGTATATGCTAATTTATTATAAATTAATACACACCATCTTGATATTTGTCATCTCTTCCATGGCGTATTTGACCCCCTCACGACCGAGTCCGCTTTGCTTGTTGCCCCCGTAGGGCATGTGGTCAACGCGGAACGTAGGGATATCGTTAATGATGACTCCACCGACGTCAAGCCGCTTGATTGCCTGAAACGCTTTGTTTATGTCCCGGGTATAGACCCCTGCCTGCAGACCGTAGACGGAGTCATCGGCCATGTCGAGGGCCTGTTCGAAGGTATCATAGGGGAGCACCGACACGATCGGAGCAAACACTTCGGAGCAGACCACCTTCATGTCGGGAGTTACCCCACTCAGAATGGTTGGCTCCAGGCAATTGCCGATAACCTGCCCGCCGGCCTCGATATTGGCGCCAAGGCCTTTCGCCTCCTCAAGCCAAGATACCGCGCGCTCAAGCTCCACCCTGGATATCATTGGACCGATATCGCACTCGCGATCCATCGGGTCCCCTACCTTGAGCAGTCGCGTTGACGTGACAAATTTCCCCAGAAACTCTTGATAGCGGCGATGGTGGACGTAAATCCTCTGAACAGATATACAAACTTGATCTGAGTTAGCAAAGCTTCCCACAACACAGCGGGAAACAGCCGCATCCACGTCGCCGTCTTCCTCAATAATTGTTGGAGAATTGGAGCCAAGCTCAAGGGTTACGCGCTTGAGTCCACTTCTCGCCTTGATCTCCCCCCCCACAGGCGGACTTCCCGTAAAGGTGATCATCGCAAGACGCTCATCTTCCACAAGCCGGTTGCCGACAGTCTTGCCACTACCGATAACAATATTGAGTGCTCCGGCTGGCAGACCCGCCTCGGCCAGGAGACTTGCAAGCTTAATAGATGAAAGGGGAGTCTTCGTTGCAGGTTTTAGGACGAGCGCGTTACCGGCGGCTATGGCCGGGGCAACCTTGTGCGCTACAAGATTAAGGGGAAAATTGAACGGAGTGATGGCGCCGATAACACCAATGGGAGTGCGGATATGATAGCCGAAGCGGCCTACTGACACGGGTGACGCATCCATAGGGACGAGTTCGCCGTGGGCGTTGCACGCCTCAAAGGAAGCAAACCGAAATGTTTCCGCACTACGGTCCGCCTCGGACAATGCATACTTCCAGGACTTACCCGCCTCCCGCGCAATGATCTCGGCGATCTCTTCCCGATCCCTTACAATAAAGTCGGAGACGCGCGCCAGGATCTCGGCGCGACGGCAGGCTGGCAAAGCAGCCATTTCAGCGAACCCCTTGCGTGCCGATTCGATGGCTCGATCCACGTCATTAGCCGTTGCCTCCGGCACAACTCCCACCACCGAACCGTCATAAGGATTGATAACCTCGATCCCTGGGCGGTCTTCACCTACCCACTCCCCACCCACGAGAACCTTATACCGCTTGACCATGCTCTCCCCCCGAGCAGGAATTAGCTCTTGTCACCAACAGGAAAAAAAAGTAGCGTACATGTGAGCCTCTTGCAAAAGGCTTGAAAGTTGGCGGCCAGAGGCCGCGTGCGGTGAAATTTTCACCAGTGTGCAGCATTAAGCAGAGCCTCTGATCGTTTTCATCGGCATTTATCCGGAATCCGGGCGCACCCCCCCCACGGA
>NZ_JAUQXO010000078.1:0-7359 GCF_030834625.1 Geobacter sp. | reverse complement strand
TCCGTGGGGGGGGTGCGCCCGGATTCCGGATAAATGCCGATGAAAACGATCAGAGGCTCTGCTTAATGCTGCACACTGGTGAAAATTTCACCGCACGCGGCCTCTGGCCGCCAACTTTCAAGCCTTTTGCAAGAGGCTCACCTGATACCATAAAATAACGACACATTAAACCCCGTAAATACAGCCGACTGGTACAACCACAATAGGTTCCAAAAAAAGAAGTCCCCACCTCGGGGTGGAGCCTCTCTTCGTAAAAAAGATCAGCGTTTGTGCGCATAAGCACCTCATTATTGTTGCTGCAGGTACTTCTTCACCGTCCGCCGGTCCAGGTTGGCCCGGCGGGCCACCTCCTCGTAGGTGCCGTGCCGCTCATACAGGATGCGGCAGTACCCGGCCAGAAGCTCCTGGGCATCGAGCTCCCCTGCCGCCGCGTCCGCCAGGAACCGCTCCGCCGCGCCGGACGGCTCCGCCTTTTCCTCTCCCCGGTAATGCCCCGTCACCAGCACCCGCCGCACCGCCTGCTCCAGCTCCCGCACGTTTCCCGGCCAGGGATAATTCTTCCCGGTCTCCCGTTCGATGACCTTGCGCAGCAGCTGCACCTCCCGCTCCGGCGCGGTGCCTGTCAGGCGCCTGAGGATTCCCGCCACCAGCTCTCCCAGCTCCTCGGGTCGCTCCTGGAGCCGCTGCCGCAGGGGCGGAATGGTGATCACGTCGGAGCAGAGGCGGTAGTAGAAGTCGTCCCGAAACTCCCCCCGCTCCCGAAGGCGGTTCAGGTCCCGGTTGGTGGCGGCGATGACCCGGCCGCTGAACCGGAGCCGCTGGTGGCTCCCCACCGGCGAGAAGCTCCGCTCCTGGAGCACCTGGAGAAGCTTCACCTGCACCGGGAGCGACACCTCGCCGATCTCATCCAGGAAAATGGCTCCGTGGGGAGTGCAGCGGCTGAATACCCCCTCGTGGTGGTCGATGGCGCCGGTGAAGGCCCCTTTCCGGTGGCCGAAGAGCTCCGACTCCAGCACCCCCTCAGGGTACTGGGAAAGGTTCACCGCCAGGAAGTTGCGGGTGAAGCTCTCGCTGAAGCGGCCGGTCTTCGGGTCGAAGGGGATGAAGCCCGACCGGCCGATGGCGGCGGCTGCGGCCCCCTTGCCGGTGCCGGTCTCCCCGAGGATGAGGACCGAGAAGTCCTCCATCCGGTCCCAGAGGTACTGATCGAACCACCGCATGTTGTGGGTGAAGAGGGTCTGCCAGAGATGCTCCCGCACCCGGCGCAGGGAGGGGCTGGACCCGGCGAGCCCTTCCCGGATGAAGTAGAAGGCTCGCCGGAGCTGGTAGAAGAGGCCCAGGTAACGGCGGCTCTCCGCCTCGGAGAATCCCGCCTCCCCGAAGGCCGCCATGAAGCCGCCGGCAAAGGGGACGGGGCAGGGGGCGTTGCCGGCCGCGGCCTGCTCCCGGATCAGGCGGTCAAAGGAGTCGAGGAACCGGTGGAACAGATCGAAGAGGATCACGGTCCGGACCGTTTCCCGGTCAGCAGCAGGCAAACGGTTGACGTTGCCCCGCAGCTCCCGCTGCAGGACGGCAACCCGCTCGGCCACCCGGCCAGTGACGGCGGCAAGCACCTCGTCCCGGTCGCCGGTTCCCGTTCCCGCCAGCAGCAGATCCAGTTCATCGCGGCTCTCGCCAAAGGGATTGAGAAAGGCGGCCCGGGCCACCTTGGCAAAGAAATCCCGCTCCGTTACCAGTATGGTTTCGATGGTATTCATGCATTTGCTGTATAGTCGCCATGCATAAAATGTCAATCAGATTTCAGACTGATCCCGTGGGCGCGGACACTGCTAAGCCAAAACCGCTCGATATGATTGACCGTTCTGGTTCATAACCGGCTTGGCACACTAGCGGCATTATCCTGAACAGAAAACATCGTCCGGGAGGTTGCCATGTTCACCCCACTTGCCCTATTGTTGCTGAGCGCCGTTGCCGCCGCCCCGATCTTCACGGCCATGACCGTGAAAACCATCGCAGATTCCCGCACCAACCACCGGAGCCGCAGATGACTGTTATCGACATCCACTGCCATACCGCCGGCATCGGCGCCGGCGACAGCGGCTGCTTCATCTCCCCAAAGCTGCGCCGGAGCTGGAAGTACCCCATTTACCTCAAATCCTTCGGCGTGACCAACACCGAGCTGGAGCGGGAGGGGGACTGCCTGGTGCTCCGGCGCCTCTCGGAGCGGCTTGCCGCCTCGTCCCGGGTCCAGGCCGCCGTGGTCCTGGCCATGGACGGCGTGGTGGACTCCCGGGGGATCCTGGATCGGGAACGGACCGAGATGTATATCCCTAATGACTTTCTGGCCCGGGAATGCCGGCAGCACCCGAACCTCCTCTTCGGCGCCAGCGTCAACCCCCTTCGCCCCGACGCCCTGGAGCGCCTCGACGCCGCTGCCGCAGCCGGGGCGGTGCTGGTGAAGTGGCTCCCTTCCATCCAGGGGACCGACCCGGCCGACCGGCGCCTTGTTCCCTATTACCGGCGCCTGGCGGAACTGGGGTTGCCGCTCCTGACCCACACCGGCCTGGAGGAGTCCTTCACCAGGGCCGACAACACTCTGGCCGACCCGGCGCGGCTCCGCCTGCCGCTGGAGGAGGGGGTGACGGTCATTGCCGCCCACTGCGCCACCAGCGGCCGAAGCCACGGGGAAGAGAACCTGGCCCGGCTTCTCCCCCTCTTTGCCGAATTCCCGAGCCTGTACGCCGACATCTCGGCCCTCACCCAGGTGAACCGCCTGGGGCACCTGCCGCGAGTTCTGCAGCACCGGGAGATCCACGGCCGGCTCCTCTACGGCACCGACATGCCCCTGCCGGCCACGGGGCTCACCTCCCCCTGGTTCCACCTCTTCCGGCTCGGGCCGGTTGAGGCCCGGCGGCTGGCCGCCATCGGCAACCCCTGGGACCAGGATGTGGAGCTGAAGCTGGCCCTGGGGATGCCGGAAGAGATTCTTTTCCGGACCGCCCGCGTACTCAAGATCGACCAACATCAAAAACATTCATAACACGGAGAGACGGAGAACACGGAGGAAAACCAAAGAATTACCATCCGAATCAAGACTGATTGGTTATAGACAAACAATCCAATTCAAGATTTTGATTTCTCCGTGCCCTCCGTTTCTCCGTGTTATTCAGTGAGATTTTCAGGATAATAGTCTCTGACCGGAGCCTCCCATGAACACCACCGAACCGACCACCCTACCCGCCTCCTTCCGCCGCCTGAACCTTGCCCAGGCCCTGGGGGCGCTGAACGACAACCTCATCAAGCTGATCATCGTCTTCTACCTCATCGGCCGCTACGGACAGGAGCAGGCCGGCACCATCGCCGCCGTGGGAAGCGCCGCTTTCGTGGCACCCTTCCTCCTCTTCTCTGCCCTGGCCGGCTCCCTGGCCGACCAGCTTCCCAAGGGGCGGATCGTGGTTTGGGTCAAGGCGCTGGAGGTGGGAATCGCCCTTCTCGCCGTGACCGGCCTCTTCCTGGCCAGCGTTCCGATTCTCTACGGTGCAGTCTTTCTCCTCGGCACCCACAGCGCCCTCTTCGCCCCGGCCAAGTATGGGGTGGTGCCGGAACTGGTCCCCCGGGAAGGCCTCTCCAAGGCCAACAGCCTCCTGGAGATGGCATCCTTTCTCGCCATTGTCGGGGGGACGGCCCTGGCGCCGTTCCTCGTCCAGCTGGCCGGGGGACGCCTCGGCGTAGCGCTGTTGACCGGCGTGGTCATTGCCGTCATCGGCCTCCTCATCGCACGCACCCTCCCCCAGACCCCGGCTGTGGCCCCGGACCGGGCGATTTCTTTCCTGCCGACCAGCTACTGGCGCACCCTTCGGAGCCTGAAAAGCGACGGCTACCTCCTCCTGGCGGTGATCGGCGCCGCCTACTTCCTCTTCGTGGGGGCCTTCTGCCAGCTGAACCTCCTCCCCTACGGCATGAAGCTCCTCGGGCTGTCGGAGGAACAGAGCGGCTACCTGTTCCTGGCCGCCGCCATCGGCATCGGCGCCGGCTCCCTCTGGGCCGGCCGCCTCTCGGGACGCACCGTGGAGTTCGGCGTGGTCCCCATCGGCGCCGTGGGGCTCACCCTCTGCTCCTTCATCCTGGCCTCCATCCCGGCGAACCTCGTCGCCGTCCTGGCCGTGGTGGCGGTCTTCGGCGTCAGCGCCGGCCTCTTCATCGTGCCGCTCCAGTCCTTCATCCAGCTCCGGGCGCCGGCCGACCGGCGGGGGGAAATCCTGGCCGCCTCCTCGTTCCTGAGCTGGGTCGGGGTGCTCCTGGCCTCGGGGCTCCTCTGGACCCTCTCCGGCCCCCTGGGGGTCTCCCCCGCCACCTCCTTCGCGGTTCTCGGGGTGATCACCCTTGCCCTCACGGCCATCACCCTCCGAATCCTCCCCGATTTCCTCCTCCGCTTCATTGCCCTGGCGATGATGCGGCTCCGCTACCGGGTGACCACCCTGGGCGACCGCCACGTGCCGGTGGAAGGGGGGGCGCTTCTGGTGTCCAACCACGTCTCCTGGCTCGACGCGCTTCTGCTCATCGCCACCCAGCAGCGGCGGATCCGCTTCGTCATGGAGCGCGAAATCTACAACACCCCGGTCCTGAAGCAGCTCTGCGCCCTCATGGGAGTTATCCCGGTCTCGTCGAAGGACGGGAAAAAGGGGCTCCTGGAGTTCATCGCCAGCGCCCGCAAGGCCCTGGATGACGGCTATCTCGTCTGCATCTTCGCCGAGGGGGCCATCACCCGCACCGGCATGCTCAACCGGTTCAAGGGGGGCTTCGAGCATATCGTCAAGGGGACGAGCCACCCCATCATCCCGGTCTACATCGGCGGCGCCTGGGGGAGCGCCCTCTCCTATGCCCACGGCAAGCTCCTCTCCCGCTTCCCCTCCATAATCCCCTACCGGGTGACGATCCTCTTCGGGGCGCCGCTTCCGGCGGGGAGCACCCCCCACGACGTGCGCCGGGCCGTGATGGAGCTTTCCGCCGCCTGGTTCGAGGCCCGCAAGCCCCGGCGCCGCCCCCTGGGGGAGCTCTTCGTCGAGACGGCCAGGGAGAACTGGCACCGCCCCGCCATGGCCGACACCGGCGGCCGGGAGCTCACCTACGGCAAGGCCCTCACCGGCGCCGTGGCCCTGGCGGCGAAGCTGAATCCCCTCACCGCCGGCCAGGAGATGGTCGGCGTCTGCCTCCCCCCCACCGTGGGAGGCGCCCTGGTGAACCTGGCCCTCACCCTGAACGGCACCGTGCCGGTGAACCTGAACTACACCGCCTCGCCGGAAGGAATCCGCTCGGCCTTTGCCCAGTGCGCCATAACCACCACCATCACCTCCCGCGTCTTCCTGGAGAAGCTCGGCACCCTGCCGGAGCTGCCGGGGGCCCTGTACGTGGAGGACCTCCTGGCCGGGCTCACCGACGGCGACAAGCGGCTGGCATTCCTCAAGGCCCGCCTCCTCCCGCTCCGCACCCTGGCCCGACCCGCGGGCTTCAACGCCGACCGCCTCGCCACGGTGATCTTCTCCTCCGGGAGCACCGGCGAGCCCAAGGGGGTCATGCTCTCCCACCACAACATCCTCTCCAACCTGGAGGCCCTCCGGATGGTCTTCCGGGCCACCCGGCGGGACAACATCTGCTCGGCCCTCCCCTTCTTCCACTCCCTGGGGTTCACCGGCACCCTTTGGCTCCCCCTTCTCTCGGGCTTCTCGGCGGTCTACCACACCAACCCCCTGGACGGCGAGACCATCGCCAAAACCGTGCGGGAGCGGCAGTCGACCCTCCTCATCGCCACCCCCACCTTTCTCATGGCCTACCTGCGCCGGGCAAAGAGAGAGGACTTCGCAACCCTTCGCCTCATCATGACCGGCGCCGAGAAGCTGAAGCCGAAACTGGCCGACACCTTCCAGGAGAAGTTCGGCATCCGCCCCATGGAGGGGTACGGCGCCACGGAGCTGTCGCCGGTCATCTCCCTGTCGCTTCCCGACGTGGAGATCAACGGGGTCCGCCAGGTCGCCTACCGGGAAGGGAGCGTGGGGCTCCCGGTCCCCGGCGTGGTGGTGAAGATCGTCGACCCCGACACCTTTGCCGCGCTTCCCGAGGGGGAGACGGGGCTCATCCTCGTGAAGGGGCCCAACGTCATGCTCGGCTACCTCCACAAGCCGGAAAAGACCGCCGAGGTCATCCGTGACGGCTGGTACGTCACCGGCGACATCGGCCGGCTGGACGACCACGGCTTCCTCCACATCACCGACCGCCTCTCCCGTTTCAGCAAAATCGCCGGAGAGATGGTCCCCCACGGCGCCGTGGAGGACGCCCTCCATGCCCGTCTGGGCATGACCGGCGTGGTGGCCGTCACCGGCGTCCCCGACGAGAAGCGGGGGGAAAAGCTCGTGGTGGTCTTCGCCCGGGAGACGGGAGATGCCGAAACCCTTCATCGTCTCATGGCCGAAAGCGATCTTCCCAACCTCTGGAAGCCGGGGCGGGAGTGCTACGTGACGGTGGATGCCCTGCCGCTCCTGGGGACGGGGAAGCTGGATCTGCGGGGGGTGAAGGAGGCGGCCCTGGCCGCCATGGTGGAATGAGGGGAGAACGCTCGGGAATGACTACAAATACGAGGGGGAACATCAATGATATCATTCGCAATTCGTTTGGCCGTTGCCGCCTGCCTGCTCACGGTGCCGGGAGCGGGATGGGCCGCCGGTGTCGCGGCAACGGTCCCGGAACCTGCGGCGCAGCCACAGGCATCCGTCATCCTCCCTCCGGGAGCGAGGCTCTCGGAACGGATCTACAACCTGCCGGGAATCTCCAACGGGGGACGCATGGCGCCGGGAATCTACCGGGGGGCCCAGCCGGGGCCCGAGGGGTACGAGACCCTGCGGAAAATGGGAATCCGGACCGTCATCGATCTCCGGACCACCGAGAACGAACAGCGCCAGGTGGAGGCAGCCGGAATGAAGGCCATTGCCATTCCCATCGCCATGTCCCGCGATGGTCTCCGGGAGAAGGTCGACCGGGCAGTGGCGCTCATGGCCGACCCGGCCAACCAGCCGGTCTTTATCCACTGCCGCCACGGCCAGGACCGGACCGGCATCGTGGTAGCCGCGTACCGGATGCAGGTGGAGGGGTGGTCCCTCACCGATGCCGAGACCGAGATGCAATCCTTCGGCTTCAATGATATCTGGATTAATTTCAGAAAATTTATCACTACTGTCCGGTTAATAGTTGAATAAATTTAGCTGGTTGCTGACGACAGGGTCGGGATTTTGCTTAAGGGCTTCCGCAACCAGCGATGAAATGGGCTTTTTCTCGAACAAATTGACCTCAAGGATCTGTAGAAAAGTG